>JASFOS010000115.1:0-6919 GCA_050116415.1 Thioalkalispiraceae bacterium | reverse complement strand
AGGTAGCTATACACCGCGATCAGAAACGCGGCGGTTTTACCCGTCCCGGTTTGCGCCTGGCCGGCCACATCCTTGCCGCTTAAGGCAATTGGCAAGGTTTCTGCCTGGATCGGGGTACATAATGAAAAGCCTGATTCTTCAATACCTTGCTGGACTTGCCGAGGGATATCGAGACTATCAAATCGTATATTGGATAAATGTTGTTCACTCATAACCACTAAGGATAACAGATTACTGTCTTGTTTGGACTTGAAATGCAGCGCCAGTTAGGCTGAAATGTAGATTCCTGAAGATAATTTCAGAAATCACTTTACAATAAAACAAGGGGAGATGACCTTGAGCGATAAGATTGTCTATGTCACAGACGACACCTTCGAGCAGGAAGTAGTAAATGCAGAAGGGCCGGTACTGGTTGACTACTGGGCAGACTGGTGTGGCCCATGCAAAATGATAGCGCCCATTCTGGATGAAATTGCTGACGAGTACGGTGATAAACTGAAAGTCGCGAAACTGAATATTGATGAAAACCCGGCGACACCACCCAAGTTTGGAATCCGCGGTATTCCGACTTTAATGTTGTTCAAGAGCGGTAATGTGGAGGCCACCAAGGTCGGCGCCGTTTCCAAGTCACAGCTCACCGCATTTATCGATAGTAACCTGTAAGCTATTTTTCCAGCTCCGCCATGAAGGTGGGGCTGGACGAATCCAGGTTTTAGTGATATTTTTAACCTAAGTAATCATAAGTAAATAATTACTTATTACAAATAACGCCTGCCCCAAACAGGTAAACTCCGCATAAACCCTTAAAGAATTTACTCAAAGCCAAATAATTCTCACGTCGGTGCTGTGTCACGACGTCATTACATCTGCGTTAAACCCTTTTTGATAGACCAACAACAAAGACAACCACTATGAACCTGACAGAACTCAAAAAAACCCCCGTCCCTGAACTGATCGAAATCGCTACCAATATGGGTATCGAGAGCATGTCGCGGGCACGCAAACAGGACATTATTTTTGCCATCCTCAAGGCCCACGCCAAAAGTGGTGAAGATATTTATGGTGATGGTGTACTGGAAATTTTACAGGACGGGTTTGGGTTCCTGCGCTCAGCAGAAAGCTCCTACCTGGCCGGCCCCGATGATATCTACGTCTCACCCAGCCAGATCCGCCGTTTCAACCTGAGGACCGGTGATACCGTTTCCGGCAAGATTCGCCCTCCCAAGGACAGTGAGCGTTACTTTGCCATGCTCAAGGTTAACGAGATTAACTTCGAGCCGCCTGAAAATGCCAAGAACAAGGTGCTGTTTGAAAACCTGACCCCGCTACACCCCACCGAGCGCCTGTTACTGGAAATCGGCAACGGTTCAACCGAAGATGTCACCTCGAGGGTCATCGACCTGGTGGCGCCAATTGGTAAAGGCCAGCGCGGCCTGATTGTCTCACCGCCCAAAGCCGGTAAGACCATGATGCTGCACGATATTGCCCACTCCATCACCCACAACCACCCTGAATGTCACCTGATGGTCCTGCTGATTGACGAGCGCCCTGAAGAGGTCACCGAAATGGCACGTTCCGTACGTGGCGAAGTGGTTTCCAGTACCTTTGATGAGCCCGCCAGTCGCCACGTGCAGGTCGCTGAAATGGTCATCGAGAAGGCCAAGCGCCTGGTGGAACATAAAAAAGACGTGGTGATCCTGCTGGATTCCATTACCCGCCTGGCGCGCGCCTACAACACCGTGATCCCTTCATCGGGCAAGGTACTCACCGGTGGCGTGGATGCCAATGCCCTGCACCGGCCCAAGCGTTTCTTTGGTGCGGCGCGTAACATCGAGGAAGGTGGCAGCCTGACCATCCTCGCCACCGCGCTGGTAGAAACCGGCTCGCGCATGGACGATGTCATCTACGAAGAGTTCAAGGGCACCGGTAATATGGAAGTCCACCTGGATCGCCGGATCGCTGAAAAACGCCTCTACCCGGCCATCAACATCAGCCGCTCGGGTACCCGTCGCGAAGAACTGCTGACCAAGCCGGACGAACTGCAGATGATGTGGATCATTCGCAAGGTCGTCCATGACATGGATGAAATCGCGGCCATGGAGTTCCTGAACGACAAGCTCAAGGGCACCAAAACCAACAGCGAATTCTTTGATTCCATGAAACGCCAGGGTTAAGCGCTAAATAACCCTGATAAATGTGAATGGATTCGCATTTTTTATCATTGCCTGGCTGGCTCATATTCCATGTAGAAACAAAAACATAGCCCGTATAGTGAAGGTTTAGCTTGAATAACAGGGCCTATTTGCTTTTGACAAGTGCTTGAAAAAGAACGATATTTGCAGTGTAGACGTTACGGGCAACCTCTTTAACCCGTACGCGACAATTCGGAATCCCCCTCCCGGTCTCGCTGTCAGGGTACGAAATAAAGAGGGCCTGTTCCTGCAAAGTTCACAGGAGTTGGGACATGGCAAAAACTCAGTCAAGTCGTATCGATTTTGATTACTGGCTACAGCTGGCCCAGGACGACCCTGAGCGCTTTGAGACCCTGCGTAGTGAAACCCTCGAGAGCTGTATCCAGCGTGCTTCAGATACCCAGCAGGTCCGTCTACGCTGCCTGCAATGGCGTATAGACCGGATCCGTGACAACACCAAGACCCCGCTGCAGGCCTGTATTCGTATTTCCAATATGATGTGGGAGACCTTCAATCACCTGGCGACGGGTTACCACCACCTGGAACATCTACAACAGGGTCGCCACCACCGCCTGCCCGAGGCGACAATTTTGCCGTTTAAACCCCACCAATCACCATAAATACTTGCCGCTAGCCCCTGTTTTTCTGTATGATCGCCGCCCTTGCAGTGTGCGGTGCCCGGCATTTGGGTTCGGCGTGGCGGTACACACAAAACCTTGAGGTTAATGTTATGAAAGCAGATATTCATCCAGCCTACGATGACATCACAGTGACCTGCAGCTGTGGCAACAGTTTCCAGACACGCTCTACAGCGGGCAAAGACCTGACCATCGAAGTCTGTTCACAGTGTCACCCGTTCTTCACCGGTAAACAGAAACTGCTCGATACCGCGGGCCGCGTTGACAAGTTCCGTCAGAAGTACGGCATGAAATAAGCTTTTCTATGCCGCTGAGTACGTTCAAGCGACACATGGAAATCATCAAAAGGGTACTCGTCGCAGTACCCTTTTTTTGTTTAGCCCTTGCCCATGCCGCAAATGCCGAGTGCCGCTCAACTTATTATGACGAAACGGTGTCCGTGGACAAGGTCTACGATGGCGATACCGTGCGCCTGGCGGATCAGCGCAAAATAAGAATAATCGGCATCAATACCCCCGAACGTGCGCGTGATGACAAACCGGCCGAACCTTATGCCTTACAGGCCAGCCAGGCCCTGCAGCAGCTGTTACACAACCAGCCTCGTGTAAAAATCCGTTATGGTAAAGAAAAACACGACCGTTACGGTCGCCTGCTGGCGCATGTGTTTTTGACCGACGGCCGTAACCTTACCGAGCTGTTGCTCAGGCAAGGTATGGGGTTAGCGCTGACCGTACCGCCTAACCTCTGGCGTTATGAGTGCTACCAGCGCGCCGAACAATCTGCCCGGCAGGCCGGTGCGGGGCTCTGGCAACATCCACGTTACCAGGCCGTTGATGTAAAGCAGCTTGCCCCCCAACAGCAAGGCTATTACCGGGTAACAGGCACCGTTCAACGTATCGGCGAAAGCCGCTCGGCTTACTGGCTCAACCTGAGTAACGACTTTGCGCTTAAAATAAACAAGTCCGACCAGCACTATTTTATCGCACCCGGCATCGATGACCTGAAGGGCACAACCCTGGTCGCACGGGGCTGGATCTATGAACGTCAGTACCGTGGGCATCGGCAAAAGAGAATGCGAATTCGCCACCCTGCGGCACTGAACGTAGTAAAATAGTTTTTTTTAATAAACATAGTTTTTTCTGGAACCCCCGCATCATGAGTAACGATGATTTGAAACAGGCCGCCCTGGCCTATCACGCCAAACCCCAGCCGGGCAAAATTGCCACCCAGGTCACCAAGGCCTGCGATAGCCAGCAGGACCTGAGCCTGGCCTATACACCAGGCGTCGCTGAACCGGTACGGGCCATTGCCGAAAACGCCGCAGCGGCTTACCAGTACACCGGCAAAGGTAACCTGGTGGCAGTCATTACCGATGGTTCCGCGGTACTGGGCCTGGGCAACGTGGGCCCACTGGCCGGCAAGCCGGTCATGGAAGGCAAGGCCGTACTCTTCAAGCGCTTTGCTGATATTGATGTGTTTGATATCGAGGTCGCGACCCAGGATGTGGCTGAGTTCGTCAACACCGTGGCGAACATTGCGCCCACCTTTGGCGGCATTAACCTGGAAGACATTGCCGCACCACGTTGCTTTGAAATTGAAAAACAACTGATTGAAAAACTGGATATCCCGGTCTTCCACGATGATCAGCATGGCACGGCCATCATTATCGCCACCGGGCTGGTCAATGCGCTGGAAATTCAGGGTAAGACCATCGACGCCATCAAGGTGGTTTGCCTTGGTGCCGGTGCCGCGGCTATCGCGTCCATGGACCTGCTAGTGGCGATGGGCCTGAACAGGAAAAACATTCGCATGATCGATCGCAAAGGTGTGATTCATACCGGCCGTGATGACCTCAATCCCTACAAGCAGGCTTTCGCGGTGGAAACGGATGAGCGCAGCCTGGCTGATGCCATGCGCAATGCCGATGTGATGGTCGGCGTGTCCGGGCCAAACCTAGTGGACGAGGCCATGATTAAATCCATGGCCGCCAGGCCGGTGGTGTTTGCCCTGTCCAACCCGGATCCGGAAATTGATCCGAAAATTGCCAACGCGGCGCGCGACGACCTGATCATGGCCACCGGTCGCAGTGACTACCCCAACCAGGTCAATAACGTGTTGGGATTTCCCTTCATCTTTCGTGGCGCACTGGACGTTAAGGCCTCCTGCATCAATACTGAAATGCAGATTGCGGCCGTTGAAGCCCTGGCCGCCCTGGCGAAACAACCGGTACCTGAAGAGGTATTGAAGGCCTACGGCAAGGATAAGCTGGAGTTCGGGCCGGATTACATTATCCCGACACCGTTTGACAGCCGGCTAAAGGACTATGTGCCAAAAGCGGTTGCTGAAGCGGCCATCAGGACCGGCGCCGCAAAAGCCAGGTGATGGGTGGATAGTTCGCTATCGTTTATTACGCGATATTGTTTTCAGCCAGCAAGGTTTCAACATCCACTACATCGCCACGTTTCATTGGCCTGCCGTCAACCGGGCTCAGGGGAGGCTGCTTTTGGCGTTCATTAAAAACGATCAACTCGATTCGCACGTCATCCGCCATGAAACGATAGAGCGGTAAATCTTCGCTACGCGCGGCAGTGAAGCGAACGCTCTTGTGACCTTCTTCATGGGGAATCCGGTTATGCAGTAAAAACAGTTTTACTTCTTCAGGAGAACTGGCAAATACATGCAGTACCACCGGTGAATTTTGATCGGCACTGCCATTGAGTACCGCGCCAACCAGCCTGGGCCGGAAATCCTGTAAAAACTGCATGGCTTCAACGGCGACTTCACGCAAGTGACCCAAGGACTGAGACTGGCTGTCAGCATGGAAAATACGCTGGTATTCCATCAACGCTTGCTCGATCTCGGCATTATTGGGCAGGTTGCGGGTATCCGGCACGCCCAGATGTTCGGCCGCTTTTTGCTTGGCGGCATGAAAATCCCGGTTACCGCGCTGTAATAAAATTTGAGCCGCTTCCTGCGCCAGGCGCTGGCGCATTTGCCAGTCTTTGTGGGAACGTTTGGCCATCTTGATGCCTGGTCGATTAGAAAAGCTGTTCAGTAATGTCAGAGGCACCGCTTTGGGCCGGCTGGCCTTCCTCACCAGGAATCAGCGCCGGCTGGATTTCCTGGGTTTCGGTGGGCACCTGGTCTTCCAGAAAATATTCGAAAATCGCGTCCACGGTTCTGGCACTGGCCAGTTTGCCGGTTTTAGGATCAATACGCACCG
Source organism: Thioalkalispiraceae bacterium (assembly GCA_050116415.1). Taxonomy (GTDB): domain Bacteria; phylum Pseudomonadota; class Gammaproteobacteria; order UBA6429; family Thiohalophilaceae; genus JARRJY01. The sequence continues at coordinate 866 of JASFOS010000115.1, read as the reverse complement.
AGACAATGCCCTTGGGCTGCACCAGGGGTTTTTCTTCCGCGCCTTTGAGCGCAGCTTGCATGTAATCGATCCACATGGGCAGTGCCGCGATGGCACCGGTTTCCCGGTGACCCAGTGGCCGCGGGTTATCAAAACCCACCCAGGCAATCGTCACCACATCGCGGTTGAAACCGGCAAACCAGGCATCACGTTGATCATTGGTGGTGCCGGTTTTGCCTGCCAGGTCTTTACGGCCAATCGACAAGGCGCGCCGTCCGGTACCATAATTGACCACGTCCCGCATCATGGTGTTGATCAAGAAAGCGGTTTGTGGCGATAGCACTTGCGGTGCCACCAGTTGCGGCTGAGGGCCCTGGAAAATTTGTCGACGCTCTTCAGGGGTTATATTTTCATCCAGTTCCACGACCGGCTGTGGCAACAGGGTGATGGCTGTTTTCTCGGTTTTCACCTCTTGTTCTGGCACCGCATCGGCTTCTACCTGCTGTTCTTCTTCATCCTCATCCTGTTTAAAACAGGCTTCACAGACACGTGTTTTTTCCGGCAACCAGGCGATCTTGTCATCTGAATCAAGAACATGATCAATGAAATTCGCTTTCACACGGTAACCACCGTTGGCAAACACCGCGTAGCCTTGCGCCAGTTCCAGCGGAGTCACCGAACCACTCCCCAGGGAAAGCGACAGGTCCCGGGGCAGGGTGGTGCGGTCAAAACCAAAACGCTCTACATAACGCACCGAATAGCCAATACCGATATCACGCATCAGGCGGATTGAAACCAGGTTGCGCGATTTAATCAGCGCCTGGCGTAAACGCGTCGGGCCATAGAACTTGCCGCTGTAATTTTCCGGCCGCCAGGTATCTTCCAGG
>JASFOS010000114.1:0-6954 GCA_050116415.1 Thioalkalispiraceae bacterium | reverse complement strand
GTATTGATCTCCACGCCAACCGCGTTAACACAATCCTCGATAATGGCATCCAGCTTGCGTGCCAGTTGATACTGGTTCACGTCATGTTGATACTGGCCTACCCCGATCGCCTTGGGTTCAATTTTGACCAGTTCGGCCAGGGGGTCCTGCAGGCGTCGCGCAATCGATACTGCGCCGCGTAAGGAAACATCAAGATCGGGAAACTCTTTTGCTGCCAGTTCCGAGGCCGAGTACACCGAGGCGCCGGCCTCGCTCACAACCAGGCTGGTGAGCCCGAGTTTTGGATAGCGCTTGATCAATTCCCTGGCCAGCTTGTCGGTTTCACGTGACGCGGTACCGTTACCGATACTGATGAGGTCCACCTGGTGCTGCTCACATAAGCGGGCGAGCGTGTCGATGGATTGATCCCATTGTTTTTTGGGAGCATGCGGGTAAATCGTCGTATTTTCCAGTAACTTGCCGGTTTGATCGACGACCACAACTTTTACCCCGGTTCGCAGGCCGGGATCGAGTCCCATGGTAGTGCGTGTGCCCGCCGGTGCCGCCAGTAACAAGTCACGCAGGTTGTCGCCAAATACCCGGATCGCTTCTTCTTCAGCCTGTTCGCGTAACTTCATGTAGAGCTCGCTTTCGAGTTGCATCGCAACCTTGACCCGCCAGCCCCAGCGGGCGCCCTCCAGTAACCAGGTATCCGCGGCACGGCCCTGTTGTTCAAGATGAAAATGCTGCGCCACCATGGCATCACAGGTACCCATGTCGCTGATGGTTGGCAGGTCGTCCTGGCCCTTGATAAATAACTTCAGGCGTAATACGCCCTCGCTACGGCCACGGAAGAGCGCCAGGGCACGATGCGAGGGCACTTCTTTCAACTGTTCGCTGTAGTCAAAGTAATCCTTGAATTTATGCCCGTTGCTTTGCTGGCCGTCGATAACGCTGGAGGTTAGCTGCGCATGTTGCCAGACATAATCGCGTAGCTTGCCGACCAGGTCGGCCTGTTCTGACACGCGCTCGAGAAAAATATTGCGTGCGGCTTCCAGCACTGATTCGGGGCTGGTGAAGCCTGCCTCTTCATTAATAAAGTCGTTGGCAGATTCTTCGGGTGACAGTTGGGGGTCGTCGAGCAGCATGTCGAGCAAGGGTTCAATGCCGGCTTCACGGGCGATTTGTGCCTTGGTGCGACGCTTGGGTTTGTAAGGAGCATAGAGGTCTTCGAGCCGGGTCTTAGTGTCCGCTTCGGATAAAGATATTTTCAGTTCCTTGGTCAGTTTGCCCTGTTCCTCGATGGACTTGATAATCGTGGCACGGCGTTCTTCCATTTCCCTTAAATAGATCAAGCGTTCTTCCAGCTGGCGCAGTTGTGTATCATCCAGGCCACTGGTGACCTCTTTTCGATAGCGGGCAATGAAGGGAACAGTTGCGCCTTCATCGAGCAAACCAATGGCGGCGTTAACCTGGTGGGTTTTTACATTCAGTTCATCAGCGATACGCTGGGTAATGCGATCTGTGGTATTCATAGGGGGGATACAACTTATAAAGGGTTACCAAGCAAATAAATGCCAAGTTTAAACAAAAGCAATTAGCCAGGACAGACTTGTTCGTTCGGCTATCTCATGCTACAGGCAAGTAACGGGATTAATGATTTAGCAGGCTGGAAATGGTATTCACAATTTGCGGGGTGTCCCATTCGATTCCGCCAAACAAGGCGTAGCGGATATGTCCCTGTTTATCGATCACGTAACTGGTCGGAAAAGCAAATACTCCCCAGCGTTTCAGTGCCGCACCATCCTTGTCCAGGATAATGGGAAAGTCGACAGCTACCTTGGTTTGCAAAAAAGTTTTTATGGTTTGCTTGTCTTCGGCCATGTTGACACCGAGGATGGTAAAAGGCTGATGCTTGAAGGATTCTTGCAGCCGTTGCATGGAAGGCATCTCATGCACACAGGGCGGACACCAGCTGGCCCAGAAATTGACCAGCACTACCTGGCCTTTAAGATTTTTTAAATCGATAACCTGGTCATTCAAATCATGCAGGCGTAGTTCGGGTGGCACCGGGTCACCCTTATAAACCTGTAACCGTCGATCTTTTTTACCAATACGTATTTGAGGCGCTTGATCCTGCAGCCCGGCCACTTGGCGTGGCTGTTGCGCGTACGGGATTAATAATTTACTGGCCTGTCGGAGTATGATCGGTAACTTGTCGGCAAGCTGTTTCTCGTAAGCGGTGGCATCGGGTCGAAAGTTAAACCGATCACGCACGTTACCCAGGCGGCGCACATATACATCACTGCCCGCCTGCTGCAAGGCGGGTACGGTTTTATCCAGTTTCCAGAACCAGGGAGACTTGTTGGGCTGAATTATAAAGAGTGGCAGGTTGGTGGCCTTGACGATCGGCATTAGTTTACCTTCTTCGCCAGGATCAGGTGTCTCGATAAAAAATTTCGGACTCAGCAGGATCGCGCCGCCCAGGCCAGGCTGGCCGGGAAACTGCTGTTGCCAGTGGTGTGCGCCACGCAATACCGGGATGGCGCCACGCCCGGTAGTGACCAGGTAAACCTGTTTGCCGGTCTTGTCGCGCGCAAATTGTATCAGGCTGCTGATAGCGGATGCCGGTATACGTTCCATGCTGCTGGCAACGACAGGCAGAAAATAATCTTCCAGCAAATTGACGCGCCAAACCTCGATGCCGTTAGCGGCAAGCTGTTCAGCCGAGGTTTGTTCTGATCGCTGTGGCCCGGCTTCCGAAGGTAACCAGATAAACAGGCGTTCGCCTTTCGCGCCATGCACAGTAACTGAAATTTCCTCACCCGAATCGGTAGCCAGGGTCAGGGCCTCCTCGGCGTGCAGGGGGAGAAGAGGCAACAGCAGGAAAAGTACAAAATGGTAAAAACGTGACATGGCCTAATTTAACCATGTGATCTGTGAAAACACCATGTAGATTCGCACACAAAGGCGGATTGCGAGGTGCCTTAACCAGGCTATTTAGTAATCAGCTCCCAACTGCTGAATAAGATCAGTGATCTGCGATAATTGCTGGGTTTCGGCATGTTTTGATAAATCATTCAGTGAACGCAGCGAGTGTTCGATCTCCCGGGTGTGATGACTCAGGCTGGTGAAACCGAAACTGGCTGCGGTACCTGATAACTTATGACAAATATCCAGCAGCTGGTGCATCGCCTCCTGATCGGCCGGGTTGTTGAGAAGCGACTCCCAGTAACTGTAAATATGCTCAATATGGCCAGGCAATGCAGAGGTGTATTCCGCTTTCAAATCCTGTAACCGGGCGTCAATGTTCATGCGGGTCTATCCAGTTGAATGTGGGGGGTTGACTAAAACTGAGTGTAGACAAAATCATGCGAAAAGAAATCCGCGAATTGTTAACGATTGTTAAATAAATTCTGATCATTTTGGCTATGTAAATTGATACAATAACAACATGGATGTTTCATATATTCTTGATCCCCTGAACGATGCACAACGCCAGGCTGTCTGCGCACCGCAGCAGAATATCCTGGTGCTGGCCGGTGCCGGTAGTGGCAAGACCCGGGTGCTGGTCCATCGCATCGCCTGGCTGATGCAGGCAGAAAATATTTCAGCCTACGGTATTCTTGCGGTGACTTTTACCAACAAGGCAGCGGCAGAAATGCGAGGCCGGGTACAGGATTTACTCGGCATCCCGGCCGCCGGTTTATGGATCGGTACCTTTCACGGCATCGCGCACCGCTTGCTGCGCGCGCACTGGAAAGAGGCTGATTTGCCGCAAACCTTTCAAATCATGGATAGCGAAGACCAGTACCGTGCGCTCCGCCGCCTGATTCGTGAAATGGGCCTGGATGAAAACCACTGGGCGCCACGCGAGGTACAGTGGTTCATCAATGCCAAGAAAGATGAAGGTTTACGCCCGGAACACCTCGAGCACCACAACGACGTTCACCTGCGTCACATGATCGAGATCTACCGTGCCTACGAGGAGATGTGTCGCCGCACCGGCATGGTGGACTTTGCCGAGTTGTTGTTGCGCGCCCATGAGCTGTGGTTAAAAAGACCCGATGTGCTGCGCCACTACCAGGCACGCTTCAAACATATCCTGGTCGATGAATTCCAGGACACCAACACCATTCAATATGCCTGGCTGAGAATGCTGGCGGGAACCACCGGCCATGTATTCGCGGTGGGAGATGATGACCAGTCCATTTATGGCTGGCGTGGCGCAAGGGTGGAAAATATTCACCAGTTCAGTAAGGACTACAAGGATGTTGCCACGTTTCGCCTGGAACAGAACTACCGTTCCACAGGTAATATCCTGTCGGCGGCCAATGCGCTGATTGCCAACAACGCGGAACGCATGGGCAAGGAATTGTGGACCGATGGCAGTGAAGGCGAGCTGATCCAGTTGTATGGTGCGTTTAACGAAATCGACGAAGCACAGTACGTGGTCGGCCAGATCCAGGACTGGATCGAGCAGGGAGGCTCACGTCGTGAATGCGCCGTCCTGTACCGTTCCAATGCCCAGTCACGGGTGCTGGAAGAAGCCCTGTTACAGGCGGGTATTCCTTACCATATCTACGGTGGCCAGCGCTTCTTCGAACGACAGGAAATCAAGGATGCGCTTGCCTACCTGCGCCTGATCTATAACCGTAGTGATGATGCTTCGCTGGAACGCATCATCAACCTGCCTACGCGCGGCATTGGCAATAAAACCGTGGCTGAAGTTCGCAGCCAGGCACGCAGTGCCGGTATCTCCATGTGGCAGGGACTGTGTCACGTCATTGAACACAAGCTGTTACCGTCACGCGCCATCAGCGCCTTGCAGTATTTTTATGAATTAATCGAACGCATGGCCGAATCGATCCAGGAATTGTCGTTGCATGAACAGATCGAGCATGTAATCCATGACAGTGGCCTGGTTGAGCATTATAAAAAGGAAAAAGGTGAGAAGGGCCGGCAGCGCGTCGAAAACCTGGAAGAACTGATCAGCGCGGGCCGTAACTTTGAAGTGGAAGAAGAGGACGCCGAAGGCATGGACGAAATCTCCGCGTTCCTTGCCCATGCCTCGCTGGAGGCCGGCGATAACCAGGCCGACAAGGATGATGATTGTGTGCAGATGATGACCTTGCATACCGCCAAGGGCCTGGAGTTCCCGCAGGTCTTCATGTGTGGCGTGGAAGAGGGGCTGTTCCCGCACAAGCTTTCCATCGAAGAGCCCGGCCGTCTCGAAGAAGAGCGGCGATTATGTTACGTGGGTATGACGCGTGCCATGCAAAAACTCACCATTGCCTACGCGGAAAAGCGCCGCCTGTACGGTGAAGAGAATTTTTCACGCCCGTCGCGTTTTATCAAGGAAATTCCCGCCGAATATATCCAGGAGGTGCGCATGCAAGGCAGCGTATTACCGGCGGTGCAGGAGAGTGGCGCCGGTTATAAACAGAACGAAACCGGCTTGCAACTCGGGCAGCGCGTTTATCATGAGAAGTTTGGTGAAGGTGTGGTCATGAATTATGAAGGTGATGGTCGTCATGCCCGGGTACAAATCAATTTCATGGATGCAGGTAGCAAGTGGTTGGTGATGGAGTATGCCAACCTGATGGTTTGCTAGGTGTTCGCCGGTTCAGTTAAAAAAATCACAGGCTGTTTTAATCATCTCCGGGTTCTTGTTGTCAGTTGAGAACAGGGCAAAAACACTGCGCTTGATGACCGGCGCATCCTTGACCTGGAACAGCTCCTGGTTGTCGAGCAGTTCGCTGACCATGGGTTCGGGCATGTAGGCATGGCCGCCATTAGCCAGGATATAGTTGAGCGCAATACGTCCGAGCATGACGCGCATACGTGGCTGTGACATGTTTGGAAAAAACCTGGCATGCGCCACGGAGAAACTCGCGCCCCATTCCACCAGGATATAGTCTTCCTTTATCGCTTGTTCGGCAGAAATATTATTTTTAGTGGATACCATGATAAACGGGATTTCAGTGACTTCCTTGCACTGAAGTTCAAGCAATTGTGGGTTATCAAACACGAATGCGATGTCCATGGTCAGATCCTGGATACGCCGTGCCAGCACTTCGGAGTCATGGACTTCAACGTTCAACACCATGTCGGGTTTTTGGCTGATAATAAACTTCATCCAGTCCTGTAATACGGAATCCCACAGGCTCGGCGTGCTGCCCACGATGAACGGGACCAGGCTTTCATCATCGATCGCGATCTCCTGGCGGGCACGGGTCCAGGTTGTCACCATGGACTCGGCGTAATGCAGCAGTTTCTCACCTGCTACGGTTAACTGGATATTGTTGCGTTGGCGAACAAACAGTGGCACCCCAACTTGTTGTTCAAGCAGCTTGATGCGGGCACTGACAGTGGACTGGCTGACATACAGGTTACGTGCCGCCTGGCCAAAGTGGCGAGTGCGGCTGACTTCGATGAAAGTTCTGAGCGCGTCGATATCCATAAGCCATCAGCTGGAGTGTCAAAAGACCAAGATTAATCGAAAAATACGTTTCTGACGATAGAAATATATCATTTTACCTGCCTGGCTCTATGGTCTAAATATAGCCGGTCAGCAAGTACTGGCTTTTCTGAAGACAGTATCTGCGTATTATAAATTTGCCATGGAGCATCAAAAATGAAGAAAGTTTTAACTGCAATATTTTCGATTTCACTGGGTCTGTTTGCGCTAGCAGGTAGTGTGAATGCAGAGCAGGCCAGGCCGGAACTGGCGGCGATCAAACAAGCCTGCACGGAAGAAGCACAGGGTGCAATTGATGTTAATGAATATATCGAGTCGTGCGTTAAAGAAAAAATGGAAGAACTGAATGAAGCGGGCAAGGAAGGCGCTGGCGATTCAGAAAAAAGTTAGTCCTGAAAAAACCGCCAGCTGCCAAGCTGGCGGTGATCGATAATCAAAACTCCGTTAGTTCGCGCAATTTCTTCATTTCCATATATTCTTCCAGCCTTCTGCGT
>JASFOS010000113.1:0-7016 GCA_050116415.1 Thioalkalispiraceae bacterium | reverse complement strand
TCCCAGTCTTCCAGGCGATTAAAGTCCTTGATAAAGGACTCCTGCATCAGGGTCGGTGCTTTTTCCAGTGCCTGCCCCCCTTCTTCGGTCAGGGAAACCATCACTTTTCGCTTATCGTCAGCGCTGCGTTCGCGTACCAGCAAGCCCTTACGCTCAAGCCGGTCAAGGATCGAGGTGACCGTGGCCTGGCTCAGGCTCACTTCGCGGGCCAGTACCCCGGCGGTAATCTCACCGGCACTCCCAATTAATTGCATGACTAATAATTGCGGTCCCGTCAGTCCGGATTCACGCTCAAGTCGTTTAGAATTCAAATCAATGGCACGGATGATCTGCCGCAGCGAGATCAGCACCTGGTCATATGTTTCCATCAAAGAAACCCTATCTTTTTCGGTATTAACAAAGGAATTTACCAATTCCTCAGCTCTATAGTGCCATTTCCTAGCTGTGTGAACCACAATTGCCTCCAAATGATTACTGTGCTAAAGTTTAGCCTACTAAACAATTAGACGCAAATGGAGACCAATGTCTACGCAAAATAATGACATCAGGATACGCAAACCGCTGAAAAGCGACGGTTTGGCTATCCATCAGCTGATTGCTGACAGCCCGCCGCTGGATGTGAATTCTATCTATAATTATTACTTGCTCAGTGATCATTTCAGCGATACCTGCGTGGTCGCCGAGCACAATGGCAACGTCGCCGCATTTCTGTCTGCCTACCGGATTCCCACACGACCTGACACGCTGTTCGTCTGGCAGGTGGTGGTTAGCAAGGAGTTACGTGGCCAGCGTATTGCCTGGCGCATGCTTGAAGACCTGTTGGCGCGCTTCGAGGATGTCCAGTTTGTAGAAGCAACCGTTAACCCAAGCAACCTGGCCTCGCGAGGTTTATTCGAGCGGCTGGCCTCCCAAAGGGGCACCACGCTCAGCGAAGAAACTTACCTGGAAGCCTCGGCTTTCGGCTCGGCTAATGAACATGAAAGCGAGATCCTGTTACGGGTCCCGCTGCACTAAATAGAATCATATATTTTCAGGAGAACATCATGCGTATATTTGAAGAAATGGAATCCGAAGTTCGCGGTTACGTCCGTGCATTTCCGGCGGTATTTGACAGGGCAAAAGGTGCCTTTCTGTACGACGAACAGGAAAATGAATACATCGACTTTTTTGCCGGTGCCGGCACGCTCAACTACGGTCACAATAACTCGATTATCAGCGAAGCACTGATCGAATACTTGCAGCGCGACGGGATCGTGCATGGCCTGGACAAGGCGACCGTGGCCAAAAAGAACTTTTTGCAAAAACTGCGTGACACCATCCTGGCACCACGCAACCTTGATTATAAAGTGCAGTTCACCGGCCCGACCGGTACCAACGCGGTAGAGACCGCGCTGAAACTGGCACGCATGGTCAAACGGCGTTCCAATATTATCGCCTTTACCAACGGTTACCACGGGCTGACCATGGGTTCACTGGCGGTAACCGGTAATGACTTTTATCGCGACGAATCCTACGGTGCACGCAACAATGCGGACTCGGTACCTTACGATGGTTACTTTGGCCCTGATGTAAACACCATTGATTACTTGCGAAAATTCCTTGAAGACAGTTCAAGTGGTATTGACCTGCCCGCTGCGATCATTGTTGAAACCGTACAGGGTGAAGGCGGCATTAACGTCGCCAGCAGTAAATGGTTACAGGAACTGGAAGCACTGTGTCATGAGTTTGATATCCTGCTGATTATCGATGATATCCAGATGGGTAATGGTCGTACCGGTAGCTTCTTCAGTTTTGAGGAAGCCGGTATTAAACCTGACATGGTAACCGTCTCCAAGTCCATTGGTGGTGGTCTGCCCATGGCGCTGTTACTAATGCGCCCCGAGCTTGACCAATGGCAACCGGGTGAACATACCGGTACCTTCCGTGGTAACAACCTGGCCTTCGTGGCGGCCACCCAGGCACTGACTTACTGGGACACGGATGATTTCGCCGAGTCCATCAAGTACAAGGGACAAATCATGCAAGAGGAACTGGGCAAGATCGTTGAAAAATACAAGGATCGTCTTGATATCGAACTGCGTGGTCGCGGCATGGTCTGGGGCCTGGACTTCGAGCGCAGTGGTTTTGCCAGCCAGGTTTCGCGAGGTGCGTTTGAAAACAACCTGATTATCGAGCTGGCCGGTGCCGATGACAACGTGGTCAAGTTTCTGCCTGCACTGATCATCGAGGAAGAAACACTACGTGAGGGCATTGCCATTATCGATAAAGTGATTGGCGAATTGCTGGATTCCAGAGATGCCATGAAAACAGGAGATACTGCCGCATGATAGTTCGTACTTTGGATGAAATCATTGGTAGCGAACGTGAAGTCCATGCCGAGAACGGCAACTGGGTAAGCCGCCGCTTTGTTCTCAATGATGATGCGGCGGGCTTTTCGTTCCATGAAACCATCATCAAGGCCGGTACCGAGACCCATATCTGGTACAAGCATCATATCGAGGCGGTTTACTGCGTGGGTGGCGAAGGTGAAATCGAGGACATTAAAACCGGTGAAGTACACCCCATCAAGGACGGCACCCTGTACCTGCTGAATGACAATGATGAACATTACCTGCGTGGTTTCAGTGACATGCGCCTGATCTGTGCTTTCAACCCGCCGATTACCGGTCGTGAAATGCATGACGAAGAAGGCGCCTATGAGCCGCACCCCAAAAGCGAACAATGGGCCAGTGTGCGTAACGCCAAGTAACCTGGCAACTGCCATATAAGCGACAACAAACAAACACGAACGGAGCATCTGATGCCTCATACTGTCGAGAAAATAGGTGGTACGTCGATGAGCGACTACCATGCTGTCCGCGACAACATTATTATCAACAATCACGAAAACCTCTATCAGCGTATCTTCGTGGTTTCTGCCTATGCGGGTATTACCAACTACCTGCTGGAACACAAGAAAACCGGCCACCCGGGTATTTACGACCTGTTTACCAACGCGGCTGAAGAAGAAGAGGAATACGGCTGGCTCGAGGCATTGATCAACCTGCGCCAGCATATGAATGATCTTAATAATTCTATCTTTACTGACAGCCAGCTGAGAGATAAGGCCAATGACTTTATCAACCAGCGCCTGGACGACGCCCGCGATGTGCTCGAGAACCTGCAGGCGCTTTGTCAACATGGTCATTTCGAACTCGAAGATCATCTATTAACCATACGCGAAATGCTGGCCAGTATTGGTGAAGCGCATAGCGCCTGGAACACCGCACACCTGCTACAGGCCGAAGGCATCAACGCACGCTTTGTGGACCTGAGTGGCTGGAAGGCCGAGGCCGCGCAACCACTGGACGAGGTGGTCAAGGAAACCTTTGCCAATATCGACCTGGAAAAGGAACTGCCTATCGTCACCGGGTATGCTCACTGCAGTGAAGGCCTGATGGCCACCTTTGATCGCGGTTATAGTGAAATGACCTTCAGCCGTATCGCGGTAATAACCGGTGCCAGTGAAGCCATTATTCACAAGGAATATCACCTCAGTACCGCCGATCCATCGGTTGTGGGTGAAGAAAATATCGTACCGATCGGTCGTACCAATTACGACGTCGCCGATCAGCTGGCGAACCTGGGCATGGAAGCCATCCACCCCCGTGCTGCCAAGGGTTTACGCCAGAATGATATTCCACTGCGCATCAAAAACACTTTCGAACCGGAACATCATGGCACCCTGATTACCCGTGATTACATAAGTAACAAACCCTGCGTCGAAATTATTGCCGGCCGCAAACACATCTATGCGATCGAGCTGTTCGACCAGGACATGATGGGTAAAGCCGGTGAATATGAAACAACCTTACTGGAAGTATTTCGCCGCTTTCGCGCCCAGGTGGTTACCAAGGACATCAATGCCAATACCATCACCCATTACCTTGGCTGTAACCTGAAAACGGTAAAACGCATCATTCGTACCCTCAAGCAATCCTATCCCGATGCCGAGATCGATCATCGCAAAATTGCCATCGTCTCAGCGATCGGCAGCGACATGCAGGTGCCGGGACTGTTGGCCAAGGCGGTACGTTCCCTGGCCGACGCCAATATCAGCATCGTGGCACTACACCAGTCAATGCGCCAGGTTGATATCCAGTTCATCGTTGACGAAGAGAGCTATGAAGATGCCATTCGTGCTCTTCACAATGGCCTGATTGAGCCACATGATTATGGAGATGCCCTATGCGCAGTGTGATAGTGTTTTTAATGCTGTCATTATCCACGGTCGCGATTGCGGCAACCCCAGATGAAGCTTCACAACAACGCCAGCAAAAAATCGATAACCTTGATAAGCCGCTCTACAATCCTTTTGTAGAGCGTTACGTACTGGATGAACTAAAAACCTTGAGGACCGACATGCAGGCACACCGTGCTGAATTTGTCGAGCGCTTCGCCACCGCTGAGCTCAAGGCCTCGGATCGTGCAATCAACTATACCACCAACACGGTCAACAACGTGTTCTACGTGATCGCCGCCGCCGCCTCGATCCTGGCACTGGTCGGCTGGAGTTCCTTCCGCGAGGTACGTCATAACCTGAATGAAATCATCGAACAAAAGATTTCTGACATCTCAAGCGATTATGAAAAACGCCTGCTAACGCTGGAGCGAAAACTCAAGGATCGTACCGAGAGCATCATCTCGACCCAGGAGGAAATCAGCCGCACCAATACGCTGCACTCGTTATGGATGCGTGCCGGCCTGGAAGCAACTCACCAGGCAAAAGTCGATGTCTATGACCAGATACTGGCCATCAAACCGGATGATGTGGAAGCGCTGACTTACAAGGCCGATGATGTGCTGGAAATGGGTGAGGCACAGTGGGCACTTAACCTGTGTAACAAGGCGTTAACGATTGATGATCAATATCCTTTCGCCTATTACCAGCGCGCCTGTGCCAACGACACGCTTGAACATCTGGACTCAGCATTTGAAGATCTGAAAAAAGCGGTGGAGTTATCCGCAACCTATTTTGATGAAGCCAAGACAGACAAGAACCTGGAAAACCTGAGGCGCACCGGTAAACTCGAAGAGTTACTCGGCAATGTTTCAAGTTAAACCTATGAAGGGGTAGTGACTACCCCTTTTTTTATAATAATAACCCTAGAGCCTGTTCAATATGATTACCTATAGTTTTCTTTTCTTCCTGCTCATGTTTCTTGCCATTGGCATGTCCTCGTTACTGAAAAGCCGACATACTGCCGAGGATTACCTGGTCGCCGGTAAAACCGTGCCCGCCTGGTTAACCGGCTTATCGGCGGTGGCTACCAATAATAGTGGCTTCATGTTCATTGGCATGATCGGCCTGACCTACGCCACCGGCCTGTCCTCGGTGTGGCTGATGATAGGCTGGATCCTTGGTGACCTGATGGTCTCGTTGTTGTCACTCAGGAAACTGCACAGCGTGTCACGCTCGATCAAGATTCACTCCTACGGGGGGCTGCTGGCGCACTGGCATAATGAAGACAATCACCTGTTACGGCGTATCATCGGTATCCTCACGGTGTTTTTTCTTACCCTGTATGCCGCGGCCCAGCTCAAGGCCGGCAGCAAGGCCACCACGGTACTGCTGGAGTGGGAACCCAGCTGGGGAGTCATCATCGGCGCCGCCATCGTGCTGGTTTACAGCGCAGCCGGTGGGCTGCGCGCCTCGATCTGGACCGATGCAGCCCAGTCACTGGTCATGCTGGTCGGCATGGGGCTATTACTGGTGGGCGGTATCGAGTTGGCGGGTGGCTGGGACAGCGCGCTGCAGAAAATGGCCCGCATTGAACCCACTTACATGCACTGGTTCCCGGATCTGAATAGCATGGGTATCACGCTGTTCATCCTTGGCTGGCTGTTTGGGGGTATCGCGGTGGTCGGCCAGCCACATATCGTGATTCGCTTTATCAGCCTGGATAGCCCCGCGCATATCAACCGTATGCGGTTCTATTACTATAGCTGGTTTACCTTCTTCTATGGCATGACCATCCTGGTTGGGCTGTTAAGCCGTATCACCTTTCCCGAAAGTGCCGAGTTTGATGCCGAACTGGCGCTACCGACCATGGCCATGCAAATTCTTCCCGATGCCATGGCCGGCCTGGTGCTGGCCGCCCTGTTTGCCGCAACCCTGTCTACCGCCGACTCACTGATCCTGTCCTGTTCGGCCTCGGTAACGCGTGACTTTGTGCAACACCCGGGACGTTTCCATTCGCTGTGGGCCGCCAAGCTGACCACCGCCACGGTGCTCACGGTCGCGGTGATCATTGCCCTGACCGGCGCGGAATCGGTGTTTGCCCTGGTACTGGATGCCTGGGGTCTGCTCGGCTCGGCATTTGCCCCCCTGGTAATCATGCATGCGCTTGATCACCGCGTACCGCAGGCACTCTCGGTGTTGATGATCGCCGTTGGCGTAGCGGTATTCCTGCTCTGGCAACAACTGGGTTATGGTGGTGTGATTTACAGCGTGGCACCGGGCGTGATCGCCGGCCTGTTGACATACTTTGCCGCTCGACGCGTTTTCATAAAGTAGCCTGATGAACTTAGCTGGCCGATAAACAGCGGTTACGCCCGGCCTCCTTGGCCTGGTACAGCGCGTTATCGGCACGTTCAAACAGCTGGGTTTCTGTCTCGTTGTGTTTAAGTTCCGCCAGGCCGCAGGACGCGGTAATCACGACCCGTTTTTCCTTGAAATGGAACTCGCAGGCTTCGACCGCCTTGCGTAACTTGTCGGCAACCGGCACCGCGGCTTCGATGGTGGTTTCCGGCATGATGATCACAAACTCCTCGCCACCGTAACGGGCTATAAAATCCGTTTCACGGATGTTGGTTTCCAGCACCTTGGCAATGACTTTCAGTACCTTGTCACCGGCGGCATGGCCATAGGTATCATTAATCGATTTGAAATTGTCCACGTCCCATACCAGCAGGGTCAGGGGTGACTGGTAACGTTTGTTACGTGCAATTTCACTGGCAATACGCTCATCATAGGC
>JASFOS010000112.1:0-7034 GCA_050116415.1 Thioalkalispiraceae bacterium | reverse complement strand
ACCTGATCGTCTCGCTACAGGCTGACCGCCAGGAATATCTGGACATCATGGCAGAGCTGGCCAGCATGGGTGAACAACACTATCGTACCCTGACCGATGACACCGAGGGTTTCCTGGATTACTTCTACGAAGCCACGCCGGTCAGCGAGATTGGCCTGATGAACCTGGGCTCTCGGCCCTCGCACCGCAAGAAAACCGTGCGCGCCAAGAGTTCTATCCGCGCCATTCCCTGGGTATTCGGCTGGGCACAGTCGCGCCAGACCCTGCCCGCCTGGTACGGTATCGGCATGGCGCTGGAAAACTGGGTGGCCAGTGATCCGGACAAGCTGAAAAAGCTCCAGGAGATGTATCACCACTGGCCTTTCTTCCGCGCACTGCTCAGTAACTCGCAGATGGCGCTGTTCAAATCAGAAATGAGCATTGCCCATTCTTACGTTTCCCTGTGTGAAGACCAGGATACGGCGGAAGCGGTCTACCAGATGATTCACTCTGAATATGGCCGTACCCGCCTGCATGTGCTGGAAGCGGCGCAGTTGAAGGAACTGATGGCCGAAACCCCGCACCTGGCGCTGTCACTGAAACGGCGTAACCCCTACCTGGATCCGCTCAACCAGATCCAGCTTACCCTGTTGAAACGGGTACGGGATGAAAGCCTGGCCGATGAAGAACGCGATCAATGGCTCAACCCGTTGTTACGTTCCATCAACGCCATCGCCGCGGGTATGCGTAATACCGGTTAACGAAACCGCTAACCTGAAACAAAAAAACGCGGCACTGTTTCAACAACAGGCCGCGTTTTTTTATGCCTGGGTGAAGTATGTCGCTTAAGCGACCTGGACCGGGATGGTATTGCGGGTATGGGTGATCTGGTTTTGCTCGTCGACGTAAACCAGCTTGGGCTTGAAGGTGGCCAGCTCTTTCTGATCCAGGCCGACATAGGCACAAATGATAATCATATCGTCGGGGTTGGCCTTGTGCGCGGCGGCGCCGTTCACGGAGATGATGCCGGAATGGTCCTCGGCACGGATCGCATAGGTGGTGAAGCGTTCACCATTGGTAATGTTATAAATCTCGATCTGCTCGTATTCGCGAATACCGGAGGTATCCAGCAAGTGTCCATCAATTGCACAGGAACCCTCGTACTCCAGCTCCGCATGGGTAACATGAACGCGGTGCAACTTGGCTTTTAGCATTGTGGTAAACATCAATTCATCCTTCGGACACATCAGGAAATGACTATTTTATCATGGCCGACAGCCGGGTTCACCATACCAACACCATAAAAATCCTCGGGTTATGGACAAAAAGCAGGCCGAATCAGACCCTTAGGTTATCGATCAGGCGAATATCTCCCAGCCGGGCCGCCGCCAGGATGACGCTTTCCCCTGTGCCAGGCCGGGTTTCTGCCAGCGTGCGGGCATCGCGTAACTCTATGTAATCCGGGACAAAACCGGCCTTCTCGAGTTGTTGCTGCGCCGCCTGCCTGAGTAATGCGAAATCCTGCTTGCCTGCCTGCAATTCGCAGCGAATTTGCTGCAAGCTCTGGTACAACAGCGGTGCCAGTTCACGTTGTACTGACGTCAGGCGGGTATTGCGCGAACTCATCGCCAGGCCGTCGGCTTCACGCCGGGTAGGCAGCCCGAGGATGTGCACCGGTATGTTGAGGTCCTCGACCATGTGCCGGATCAGCAACAACTGCTGAAAGTCCTTCTCGCCAAACACCGCCACATCCGGCTGCACGATATTGAACAGCTTGTTCACCACCGTGGTCACGCCGGTGAAATGCCCCGGGCGACTGGCACCTTCCAGCAAGCCAGACAGGCCGGGCACTTCAACCCGGGTAATGGTGTCCCTGCCCTGCGGATAGAGCTGCGCCTCGGTTGGCACAAACAATGCGTCGACATCCAGCGCCGAGAGTTTTTCCCGGTCCTCGTCCAGGGTGCGCGGGTAGTTGGCAAAATCCTGGCCATCATCAAACTGCATCGGGTTCACGAAAATACTCACGACCACCCGGTCGCATTCCTCGCGGGCTTTCTCCACCAGGCCCAGGTGTCCCGGGTGCAGGTTACCCATGGTCGGCACAAAGCCAACGCGTTGGCCATCCAGTTGCCAGGCGGCGGATGCTAATTGCATTTCCTTGATGGAGTCGATCACTTTCATGGGCGAATTATAACGTGTTCACATCAAACATGTTTAACATTAAGCACTTAACGCGTAGCCTGTTGGCCAGGCAGTCCGTATAATAAATGTAAACCAATAACCCCTGCACTTATGACCGAGCCACACACCCAGCTTAAATACCGTCTGCGCGCCATGCTGATTAAAGTCCTGTTTGCTTTATTAGCCCGGCTTTCCTTACGTAACAATCAGCGTATCGGTGCCCTACTTGGTGGACTGGCCATCATGTTGCCGAACCGTAACCGGCGTATTACCCGGGTCAATATTCAAGCTTGCTTTCCCGACTGGAGCAAGGAAGAACAGCGACGCCTGGTACGCAACAGCCTGATCGAAACCGGTAAAACCGCCACCGAGGTGGTGCCGATGTGGTTATGGGATAGTCACAAGGTGCTCGCTACCATCCAGGAAGTCCATGGTGAAAAATTATTGCAGGACGCCTACGCCTCGCAGCAGGGAGTGATACTGGCGTTCCCCCACCTGGGTAACTGGGAAATCGTCTCGCTATACTGTTCGTCGCGTTATCCCATGACCACCCTGTACCAGCCCCCCAGGCTCATGCAGTTTGACGCCATGATTCGTCACGGCCGCGAACGGCTGGGGGCTAAACTGGTGGCCACCGACAATACCGGCGTCAGGGCATTGCTCGCCGCGCTTAAACAAGGCGAGATGATCGGCGTCTTACCGGACCAGGAACCGAAGTTTGGCAACGGGGTGTTTGCCCCGTTCTTTAATATCCCCGCTTACAGCGGCACCCTGGTATCGCGCCTGGTTAACAAGACCAATGCCATGGTGATCTTTGCCTATGCCGAGCGTTTACCCAAGGGTGAAGGTTACCAGCTATATTTTTCAGCGGCTGGCAAAGCGATCTATGCGGATGATCTGCAAACGTCTGTAGCTGGCCTTAACCAGGGCGTGGAAAACTGTATCCGGTCGATACCGGAACAGTACCAGTGGAGTTATTACCGTTTTCGTAGCCGTCCCGAAGGCGATAAACCTTTTTATAAATGACAAACAGCTGCCCTGGTCGTGGCTTAGTGTTTTTCTTTCTTGCTAGCTGCCGACGCAGAACCCGAGCCGGTGACCCCGGCAGTCAGTGCGAAGCGCATTGCCTCTTCCATGTTCATATCCAGCGGCCGAAGCGCGCTGCGCGGCATCAATACCGCGTAACCGCCGATCATGTAACTGAGGGGGATATAGACCAGCACGCTGTCTTCCTGGCGAAAGCCATCGGGCATGCGCTCCATGTCCGCCTGGGTGACAAAACCGATCACCTGCATACCGGTATCACCGATGGAAACCGAAACCACCTGTTCGAATTCTTTCTTGGTCTTGGGTGAAAAGTAATCGAAAAAATCACGGATCGCCGGGTACACCGACTTTACCAGCGGCAGGCGGTAAAAGATCTGTTCACCCTTGGCAAACAGCGCCTGGAACACGTAAAGGTGCATCAACAGGCCGACCAGGAAAATAATCACGATCCCCGCTACCACGCCCATCCCCGGCCGGTAGGCATCGTCAGGCAATACCAGGCGAAGCAGGTTGCCCAGCATTGCTTCCGATGACACCGCCACCCAGTAGAGCAGGTAAACGGTCAACACCACGGGCAAAATCGTCATCAACCCGACAATAAAATGTTTACTGAGGAACTTGAACATTTTTTCTCTGCTCCAGTTTAATTAAGCATATATTATGACTGCTTTCGGCCAGAAGTGATCATAGAAAAATATATTTATCTCATTATATCTATCAAAAACAGGCGTTCAACGACCAAGCTGTGCGGCGCACACGGAGCGCAGCGTAGTTTGCGTCCGAACGAGCGCCTTGTTAGGTTGCCACATGGAGTTCTGCCCAAGCCGAAGAAATGACACGATACGCTGAACGCAACAAAAGCAAAGCAAGAGCCAGCGCAACTACGATATCTGGCCAACCTTTGCCAGTTAGCCAAACTGCTCCGGCCGCAACAAATACCGAAAGATTGGATGCAATGTCATTGCGTGAGCACTCCCACACCGAACTCATATTGACATCTTCTTCGCGGTGTTTCCAAAGCAAATATAAACACACCGAATTTGCTACAAGGCCTAGAAGGCTAAACACGCCCATGATTTCAAAAATCGGGGTGCTTGGAATGTAAAGCCGATAGATAACCTGTGACAACACAATAGTTGCTGCCAAAAAGATAAGTACACCTTTAAATAATGCCACCTTGGCCTTGGCGCTATTGCTTCGTGAAACAACATACAGGCTAAGCCCATATGTCAGAGCATCTCCCAGGTTGTCAAAGCTGTCGGCAAGCAGTGCTGCTGAACGGCTATACAATGCTGCGCCAACGATAACCAAAAACATGACCGCGTTGATACCAAGAACGATCTGAAGCGTTCCTCGTTGCTTATCACGAAGAGCATCTATCGAACAACCATTGTCACAACATCCACTCATTAACGGCACCTAAATTGCAACCTAACGCAAGGGTAAAGGGCGTGCGCTTTTTGCGCATCCCGGCGACCAAAGGGAGCGATTTTGATCCGCTTGTTATGCATAGTTAAATACATCCCTCAGCTAAAATTAGTTGACTATCCGTTGTTTTATGTCTCAGAGAAAATAATGGCTGTGCTTCTGGGTCAGCTAAAAACTCTTTGGCGTTTTTCGTTGATGGAAATTCAAGTATAACGAGTCTTTCAGGAGCCCAATTGCCCTCTATTGATTCCGGTACAACACCTTGTACGAGGTATCGACCGCCATGTCTCTTAATATATTCCGGGATATTTTTAACGTACTCCATAAAACCGTTTAGGTCAGATATTTTTAGATCTAAAACTAAATATCCCTTCATTGCCAGTAATTCCTTTTCATCATTTTATGCATAACATTTGAGCTCAGCTGCCAGCGCCAGGCAGGCACACGGTTTGCCCTGCAAGCAAAGTGACGGCCCAGCCGGTCGTCTGGAGCAACTTGTTATGTGCGATTTAGTGGTGATGTTCAATGCTTTTCTCTGGCAAGAAGCCTGGAAACCTTTTTGTTGCATAAGTAGAATGGCAGGAAGCGCATGACTCAATTAAGCGATAATAATGAAATGTCACGAGTTGCGGATCATGACTTCGTGCTGCTGATTCAAGCTTTACCGCCTCCATGTGGAAATTCTTATCCATCCTTTTAAAATACTCTGGAAGTTTGCGTTGCAATTCGTTCTTTTGCTCCGGTGTAATTTTCTGTTCCAGAATATAACTAGATTTAATTTTATTGCTAATATCTGCGATTTTCTTCCAGTCCGCCATAGCAATGCTGGATGGAATAGTTTGTACACCGGATAGAATTTCGCGCATTTCTGTGCGAAGCAAATCCATCAAGCCGGTGCTTAATTCCAAATTTACTGTATCGGTATGTTTGTCTTGAGCATTACTAACCGGCGTGATAACTGATATTAATAAAGCTATCACGATAAATGTATGCTTAAATTTCATGCTACACACCTCCGTATTCCTTAAGTATATAACGTTGCAAACCAGCCGAGCCACAGGGAGCGGTAGTGACTTGTAGGCGTCGGCTGTATTTGCCTTGTTAGATTATGACTGTATAAATCTCACAAAGTACAAACACCACATGCCGATTAATGCGACAACACCAAGTATAAATGCTCTCATTCGATGCCTAACGTTATTGTAACCTGTATGAATGTAGCTATGAACATACCTTGATACTACGAATACCCAAGCTAAAATTATTTGAGCGATTTCTACCTTGCCGCTAACAAACAGCATTATTGAAACCACATAAAATAGGATGGGTAACGCCAACAGATTATCATAATTATGACTTACCTTAGCCAAGTAATCTGGGACTTTGCCACCTCTATTCAATTCGTAATATCTTGGATTCAAATCACCTCGTTTTACCGCAGCAAGGCGAAGCTTTCCAAGCCGTATACCTATACCAAACGTTAAAGCCACCAAGGCGAACACCGGCAGTAATATTGAGTTTTGTTCCATTTCATTCTTCTCTTTTTCTGCAATCTAACGGTTAAGCTGTGCGGCGCAAACGAAACGCAGCGTAGTCTGCGTCCGAACGAGCGCATTGTTATCTCTAAAATGTTAACACCTTGTCTGATTCTTGAATAACTTCGTATAAATCAGCCATTGTTGATAAAGGGCAAATTTCAGAACCCTCAGATTGCCTGATTTTCAGGCACGTACCACAAGCGAGTATTTCTCCGCCTGATTGAATAAATTCACTCATTTCTTTTATAACGTTAAATTTATCAGTGTCTAGAGACTCAGATTCGACGCCTTTTGCTAACAAAAACACTTTAACTTGGTCATCTTTTTTTAATGAAAATATTCCCAATCTAAATGCGTTCCATACTGTTTCAGGATCATTTGAATAAATTACTAAACCAAGTTTCATCTCGAAAATCCTCTACAGTTTATTGTGGGCATAACGCTTGAGTTAAACCGGCCCGAAAAAGCAACGCTTTTGAGGGTCGGAGCAGGCCTTTGGCCTGCGATTTGAACGCATTGTTAGGGTATTTCATGACCATGAAATTGGCAAACTCCCTAAACAACACCCAGCAGTTTCTTTATTTAAGCACGGGCAAGAATCTACTTCCTCATCATTTTTTTTATTTTCATTTTCTTCTTTTATTTTCTCATTAGCCATTTGGCACGCTTTAAAACGCCTAACCATGAGTGGAATAAAGGTGAATAAGTTATGTTTTTTTAAAATTCGGACTGCCCAGGACGAACATGAAGATCGACCGTGGTAAGTGCTATGGGCACAGCAAAACCCTTTACGCGGAGAGATGAACCGCTGATAAAAGGTAATTAAATTAATAACTATGTTATTTGCTATTCCTTGCATGT
>JASFOS010000111.1:0-7045 GCA_050116415.1 Thioalkalispiraceae bacterium | reverse complement strand
CACTTTTGGCGGCTTCGAAAGGATCGTGGGTCAGGTTCAGGGATTCACCCGCGTCTTTCACCAGCTCAGCATCCGGCTCGAAACCTTTTGGTGTAGCAATGTTGAGGGTAAAGCCATACTGGCGCGCCGCGTTGATATAGGAATGGCACATATTATTACCATCACCGATCCAGGCGACTGTTTTGCCGGTGATATCGCCACGGTGTTCGTAATAGGTTTGCATGTCCGCCAGCAACTGGCAGGGGTGATACATGTCCGTTAGGGCATTGATGACGGGGACGTTGGAATACTCGGCGAAACGTTCGATGGTTTCATGGGCAAAGGTGCGTATCATGATGATATCCACCATGCGCGATAATACCCGCGCGCTGTCTTCAATGGGTTCGCCGCGGCCTAGCTGGGTGTCACGTGGCGACAGAAAGATCGCATGCCCGCCAAGCTGTACCATGCCGGTTTCAAATGAAACCCGGGTGCGGGTTGATGCCTTGTCGAAGATCATGCCCATCACGCGGTTCCTGAATGGCGAGTAGTCTTCACCACGCTTCAGGATGTTCTTTAGTTCAATGGCGCGCTGGGTCAGTTGTTTCAGCGTATCCTTGTCCAGATCCATTAAAGTCAGAAAATGTTTTGTCATGAGACCAGGCCCATTCCTCGCGGGGTTGATTAACAGTTAACAAAGGATTTGATTAAACCGGACACAACCGAGGTAATCGTTTCTACCTGTTCATCGGTTATCACCAGTGGAGGCAACAGGCGTACCACGTTACCCGCGGTGACATTGATTAACAAACCTTTATCCAGTGCCTGTTGCAGAAGCTCACCACAAGGGCGATCCAGTTCGATAGCCAGCATCAATCCCTTGCCACGAATTTCATTGACGCCTTCACAACCAGCCAGGCTCTCTCTGAACTTGTCGAGAAAAGTGTTTCCCAGTTGTGTAGCACGTTCCAGCAACTGCTCTTTTTCCAGGGTATCAATGACGGCGAGTGCTGCCGCGCACACCAGCGGGTTACCGCCGTAGGTACTGCCATGATGCCCCGGCTGGAACAAGGTGGCGGCCTCACCTTTTGCCAGGCAGGCGCCGATCGGTACCCCGTTACCAAGTCCCTTGGCCAGGGTCAGGATGTCCGGGGTGACGTTGTTATGCTGGAAGGCAAACATTTTGCCGGTCCGCCCCATGCCGGTCTGGATCTCGTCAAGGATCATCAGCCAGTTGTTCTCATCACAAAGCTGGCGAATACCCGGCAGGTAATCATCATCGGGCACCACGATGCCGCCTTCGCCGGTGACCGGTTCAACCATTACGGCAACCACGTTGGGGTTGTTCCTGGCGATCGTCCTGAGGGCTTCCAGATCGTTATAAGGCGCGCGCACAAAGCCCTGTACCAGTGGCTCAAAGCCGGCATGGACTTTTCTGTTACCGGTGGCGGTCAGGGTGGCCATGGTACGACCATGGAAGCTGCCATCCATCACGATGATCGCGGGTTGCTCGATGCCTTGCTTGTGACCATAGAGACGGCAAAGCTTGATCGCAGCCTCGTTGGCTTCCGCACCGGAGTTACTGAAAAACACGTTGTCCATTCCGGCCAGTGCGGTCAGTTTATCGGCCAGTTTTTCCTGGTTGGCGATGTGGTACCAGTTCGAGGTGTGCACCAGTTTGGCGGCCTGGTTACTGATGGCCTCGGTGACAGCGGGGTGCGCATGACCCAGGCCACAAACCGCGACGCCACTCAAGGCATCCAGGTACTGTTTGCCCTCGGTATCCCACAGGATTGCGCCTTCACCTTTTTCAAACGTGACCGGTAACGGTGCATAGTTGTGCATCAACGTGTCAGACATGATGGATTCTTCGATTGCCAAAAAATAAAAAAGCAGTCTTTGCCCGGGGCGAAGACCGCTGGAAAACCGATAATTCTAGTCACTCAACCGGTGATCTGCAAATAAAATATGGTTATTTTTCAACCGCTAGCCGCATAAAAAAACCGGCGCTCGCAATGAGCGCCGGTTTTTGGTTAGCACCTATTGCCGGGATTACTTAGAAAGGCAGGCCATGCGCATGTGCAGTCATACCCAGTAACATCGGGATCGACAACATGGTGTTGGTACGTGATGCCATCAGGGCAACAAACTTGGCCTTGGCAATTTCTTCCGCCGAGGCTTGTTTCATGCCCAGGATTTTTTGCTGGTTTGGCCAGATCAGGACCCAGACATTGAACAGCATGATGGTACCCAGCCAGGCACCCATGCCGATAACCGCGGCACCTTCTTTAAGCATGAAGGCATCAGCCAGGATGCCCATTTTGAACAGGGCAGCGGCACCGGACAACCAGGTCAGCAGCGCGGCATAGCGGAACCACAGCAGCGCACGTGGTGCCACGTACTTGTTGATACCCGCCGGGCCTGGGCCACCTTCGTCAGCGGCGGCTTCACCCACTGCAGGAACCTGGACGAAGTTGAAGTAATACAGCAGGCCAATCCAGATAATACCGACAACAACGTGGAACCAGACTGTCCATTCAATTGGATTACCACCGGTATCACCGCGTAACGCGAAAGTGATGATGATGGCCAGAATGACACCTGAGATCAGTGTGCCTTTAATCGATTTTAAAGGGTTCATATGCGAGTTTCTCCCCGTTGTGAAGTTATTGTTAATAAAAAATTATTGATGAGTAGTTTACTATACTAGTCGGACATCGGTCACCCTCAATCTGCTCATGGTGCATGTTACAATTCGTGCCATTCATTGTAAAAGTTGTCGATATCGCAATCGTTTTAAGGAATAACCTTGGATGCCATAGAACTGAGTATTTTTGCCAGTCGGCTCGACGCGGTGTGTGATGAAATGGGGGCAGTGCTGCAGCGTGCCGCCTTTTCGCCCAATATTCGCGATCGGCTGGATTTCTCCTGCGCGGTGTTCGATGCCAGCGGCGCGCTCTGTGCCCAGGCTGCGCATATTCCGGTGCACCTGGGCAGCATGGCCTATGCCATGCAGGACATCGTCAGCCGGATCGATTGGCAGCAGGGCGACATGGTGATCGTCAATGATCCCTACCTGGGCGGCACCCATTTACCGGACGTCACGTTGATCGCACCGTTGTTTGTTGACGGCAACCTGCAGGCATTTGTCGCCAACAGGGCGCATCATGCCGATATTGGCGCCGAAAGCCCGGGATCCATGCCGTTGTCGAAAAGCCTGCAGGAAGAGGGCCTGGTGATTGCACCCAGCAAGCTTTACCGGGCGGGGGAAAAAAACCACGAGCTGCTGCAGACCATCAACCGCAGTATTCGCAGTGGCGATGCCGGCCAGGGTGACCTGGCCGCGCAGGTCAGCGCCAACCACAGTGGTCTCAAGCGCCTGGCGGAACTGGTGGCAGCCTGGGGCGTGGCAGCGTTTCAGGCTTCGCTGGTTGAACTTAACGACTATGCCGAGCGACTGGCCCAGGACGCGCTCAAGGCGATTCCCGATGGTCGCTACCAGTTTAGTGACGTGATGGATGATGATGGACTGGGACACGAAGCCATCAAGATCGCGGTCACGATTACCGTCAGGGCACATCATGTTGAGGTCGATTTTGCCGGTACCGCCGGGCAGGTCAAGGGCAATATCAACTGCCCGTTATCGGTGGCCGCCGCGGCCGTGTACTACGTGTTTCGCTGCTTGATGCCGCCGCAAACCCCGGCCTGTGCCGGGAGTTTTCGTTCCATCTCCATCACTGCGCCCGAGGGATGCCTGCTGAATGCCCGGCGTCCCGCCGCGGTCGCGGCGGGTAACGTGGAAACCAGCAGCCGCATTGTTGATGTGGTCAGCGGTGCGCTGGCCCAGGCATTGCCCGGGCAGATCCCGGCTGCCAGCCATGGCAGCATGAACAACCTGGCGATGGGGTCAGCCGCCGACGGTTGGGATTATTACGAAACCATGGGCGGTGGCATGGGCGCAAGTTGTGTCGCGGACGGGCTGGATGGTGTACAAACCCATATGACCAACACGCGAAATACCCCGGTTGAGGTGATGGAAAGTGTCTACCCGATCCGCGTGGTGCGCTACGCGATCCGCCATGGCTCAGGTGGCCGTGGTCAGCATGCGGGTGGCAATGGCCTGTTGCGTGAAATCGAGTTTTTAAAACCGGCCCATGTCACGCTGTTAACCGAGCGTCGGCACTATGCCCCCTGGGGATTGCAGGAGGGCGAACCCGGCAAGGCGGGTATCAATAAACTCAATGGTGTGCAGTTGCCGGCCAAGACCTCGTTCGAAGTGACAGCCGGTGATCAACTGAGCATTGAAACCCCCGGCGGAGGAGGTTGGGGTAAACCCTAACCGCGGCGTCAGCTTGAAAAAACTGCTCGGCATGACACGAGAGCCGAATACATTCAGACAACCAGTGATAAAAGAAGAATATATATGTGTGGCATTTGTGGTGAACTAAATTTCAGACAGGCAGCCAGCCTGGATTCGGTAAAACGGATGCTGCCGTTACTGGCCAAGCGTGGCCCGGATTTCGAGGACAGCTGGCAACAGGAGCGGGTTGCCCTGGGGCACCGTCGGCTGGCAATCATTGATCTTTCCGAGCACTCCAACCAACCAATGGTGGATCCAGAGTTAGGACTTACTATCGTGTTCAATGGCGCGATCTATAACTATCCGGAACTGCGCCGGCAGTTCATCGCGGAAGGTTATAATTTTGCCAGTGAAGGCGATACCGAGGTTATTCTCAAGGCTTATCACAAGTGGGGGGAACGCTGCCCGGAACATTTGCATGGCATGTTCGCGTTTGCCATCTGGGACCATAAAAAACAAACCCTGTTCGCGGCCCGGGATCGCATGGGCATCAAGCCGTTTTATTTTTCCAGGACCGATCAACACTTCCTGTTTGCCTCCAATATCCAGGCCTTGCTGGCCACCGGCAAAATCGACAAGTCCATCGACAAGGTGGCCCTGCATCACCAGTTCACCCTGCACGCGGTGATCCCGGCACCACGCACCATATTAAATGGTGTGCGCAAGCTGGAGCCGGGCACCACGCTGACCATTGATCAGCACGGCGAGATGCGCCAGCGCCGTTACTGGTTCCTGCAAGCCAAACGGCCTGAAAAGAACCTGACAGAACAGGAGTGGACCGATGCGATTCATGAGGCGTTGCGGGAAGCGGTGCGCAAGCGCCTGGACGTGGCGGACGTGCCCGTTGGCGTATTGTTGTCCGGTGGCCTGGATTCGAGTTTACTGGTGGCCTTGCTGGCCGAGGCCGGGGTCAAGGATCTGCTGACGTTTTCCATCGGCTTCGAAGACCAGCCGGAAGAAAAAGGCAGCGAGTTTGAGTTTTCCGACCAGGTGGTGGCGCGCTACCAGACCCAGCACCACAAGTACCACGTTTCCAATGACGAGGTGCTGCCACGTCTGCCCGAGGCGGTGAAGTACATGGCCGAGCCCATGTTCGGCCAGGACGCGGTGGCGTTCTACCTGTTATCGGAGCAGGTCTCGAAGCAGGTAAAAGTGGTGCAAAGCGGCCAGGGCGCGGACGAGGTATTTGGCGGCTATTTCTGGTATCCGCAGATGCACCAGGACATCAATGGCAGCGACGTGGAACGCTTCGCCCGCTATTATTTCGACCGCCCGCACGACGAGTTCCTGGAAATGGTCACCCCGGAATTTGCCGGCGAGGATTATACCAGCCACAAAGTGGCCGAGTTGCTGGCGCTGCCGGATGGCGAGGAGTTCATCGACCGGGTGCTGCGCATGGATGTCACCACCTTGATCGTGGATGACCCGGTCAAGCGGGTGGATAACATGACCATGGCCTGGGGACTGGAGGCGCGGGTGCCGTTCCTGGATCAGAACCTGGTGGAATTGGCCGCGCAGATGCCGCCGGAATACAAGCTGGGCCTGCAAAGTGGCCTGGGTGGCAAGCACGTGCTGAAAAAGGTCGCGCGTGGGTTGATCCCCGATGCGGTGATCGACCGTCCCAAGGGCTATTTCCCGATGCCGGCACTCAAATATGTGCGCGGTGATTTTCTTGACTGGATGAAACAGATCCTGAATGCCAGCGCCTGCCGGGAGCGCGGGGTGTTCAACCGCGCTTACGTGGATAAGCTGCTGGCCGAGCCGGATCAGCACTTCACCAGGCTGCAGGGCAGCAAGCTCTGGCACATGGCGCTGCTGGAACTCTGGTTACAGACTCACGTTGATAATGCTTGAAAACGTGGCAAAAGGCCTTATTGTTGGCTGAGTTCAGAAAAAATAGTTGAATAGTTGACTAAATTACTCTGGAAATAGCCGGGCAAGGCTGTTATATTAGTCAGTACTAATTTGTACTGTTTGTTGCAGGTAAAGAATTTTAGAGGTGGTTAGCAATGGATGAAGTATTACAACGTATCGATGATGCGGTGAAAAACAATCCGGTTATTATTTTCATGAAAGGCACGCCGCAGATGCCCCAGTGTGGTTTTTCCAGCCGTACTGCGCAGGCGTTACAGGCTTGTGGAAAGGAATTTGCCTATGTCAACGTGCTGATGGATCCGGAAATTTTCGAAAACTTGCCGCGCTATGCCGACTGGCCGACCTTCCCCCAGGTTTACATCAACGGTGAATTGATTGGTGGTTGTGACATCACCCTGGAGATGTTCCAGAATGGTCAACTGAAGCAAATGGTGGAAGAAGCGGCTGCCTAGCAGTTTCAACACTGGTTGAATAAATAAAGAACCCGGGCATGTCCCGGGTTTTTTTTTGCGTATTGATATGGATCAGTGATGAAAATGCTGGTTTAAGCGTACCTTAACAATTGTCCGGTAAGTTTAGCGCGCCTGTTGTAAGCGTTTAGAGAGGAAAGCATGAAAGACAATGCCGTTTATGTCTGGGACCCGTTGGTCAGGATTTTTCACTGGAGCCTGGTGTTGTTTTTTACCCTGGCTTACCTGACCGAAGATGATTTCATGCAAGTGCACGAGTTTGCCGGCTACGCAGTGCTTGGCCTGGTGGGCTTCAGGGTCGTCTGGGGACTGGTTGGCACTCGCTATGCGCGCTTCAGTAATTTTATTTACGGTTTCGATA
>JASFOS010000110.1:0-7131 GCA_050116415.1 Thioalkalispiraceae bacterium | reverse complement strand
CTTCTCGACCTCGAAGTTGACTGATTTATTGAATCACCTGGTCGAGGCGCATCAACCGCCGCTGGTCAAGGGTCACCGGATCAAGCTACGCTATGCCCATCAAGGCGGTAAAAATCCACCGGTTATCGTGGTGCATGGTAATAAAACCGCGGATGTGCCGGAAAGCTATCGTCGCTACCTGATTAATGGGTTTCAGAAAAATCTCAAACTGTTTGGCACGCCATTACGTGTTGAATTCAAATCAGGCAAGAATCCATTTGCCGGCAAAAAGAATAAACTGACACATCGCCAGATTGAAAAACGTAAACGCCTGAAAAAGTTCACCAGCCGCAAGTAATAAAATATACACGGTTTGTGCTATCTTTTAAGCAGTTGGTTTTGCTAAATAGCAGGTAAGCGATTATGTACAAAAGAATCATGTTGGGTGGTCTGTTGCTGGCAATGAGCTGGTCTACAGCCGCTCGTGCCGAGATGGATGCCCTGTCAAAGGCTGACCAGGCCGTTGCGATCATCCTGTTTGAGTATGAGGGTGCCGATGAATTCGCCACCTATCGTGTGAACGATGACGGCTTTGTGGATATCGTGTTTGCCCGCAATATGCCGGATAGCGTGTACTCTGATCTACTCGGTAAATTGCAAAATAACCCCGATATCAACGGGGTGCTGGCAGGCCGGGGTGGGCCGGCGTGCAACATCAGTAGCTGGAAAGCGGAAAGCGCCGAGTTGAAGGCCAGTGAGTGATGGTTATTTGCTAACGCGTTTCAAACTTTTCTGCCAGTATGGACTTGGCTTGTCCTGGTGGAGACGGATCACGTCACCCACCTCGTTTTCATACCAGCCACGGTGATGTTGTAACGGTTCGACGCTGTATCCCCACCACGTCCCATCTTCATCCTGGGCCAGCCAGTTGACCCAGGCCGGGATATCGACACCAGGCTCCTGCTTCATTGTGGCGTTTCGAGAAACAGTTTGGGTTCGATGCGGGTATTATTGAGGCTGACACTCCAGTGTAAATGCGGACCGGTAACACGTCCGGTCATACCCACTTCACCGATTACCTGGCCCTGTCTGATGTCATCACCCGGTTGCACATTGATCTTGTTCATATGGCAGAACATGGTCACCAGTCCCTGTCCGTGATCAAGAAACACGGTGTTGCCGTTGAAGAAGTAGTTACCTGTATTGATGACCTTGCCAGCAGCCGGTGCCTTGATAGGCGCCCCGCTGGGCGCAGCAATATCCAGACCGCTATGCGGTTTTCGTGGCTGCTTATTGAAAAAACGTTTCAGGCCAAACGGACTGCTCAGACGGCCTTCCACCGGCAGGATGAAGCGGGTTTGCACGGTATCCTGTTCGGTCCATTGCTTCAGCGCCTTGATAATAATTTTCTTTTCCCTGAGTATCCGGTCGATATCTTTCGCATAGGGATTCACCATGCGTTTATTTTTCAGGGTGATGTATTGCGCTTCGTATTTTTTATCGGAAACGGAAAATTCCCTGTAATGGGTTTTGCCACCGCTTTTTACCTTGAGCTTATGTATGCCGGCCTTGCTGGACAGCGGTAAGCCCACCACTGCTTCCCAGTGATGGGCATTTTTTCTGACCATGACGCGTTGATTTTTATAGTAGGCCCGGGGGGGAGCCGTTTTGGCTATTTCATCCAGCTTGATGATAGCAACGCCACCTGGGATAGGATTCGCTTTGGGAAACTCGAAGCCATGAGCAGGAAATGAAAGGCTGAAAAATAAGACGAATAATAAATGTATTTTCATGATTCTGTTTTATCGATGGTACTGAACAGTTTGCCTTGTGCGAGGCGGGTAACAACTTTGTCACCCGCTTTTACCGTGTTACTGGAACGAATAATCTTGTTGCCGGTTCCTTTTGTAACAATAGCATAACCACGTTGCAGGGTGGCAAGTGGACTGACCGTATCCAGGCTATGGCCAAGGAATTCAAACTGCTGTTTTGCAGTTTGCAAGCGCTGCTGGATAGCCTGGTGTAAACGGCGACTGATTCTCTGGTGCTGCTCTTTTTGTTGCGCGAGCTGTTTTCCCGGATCGCACAGTTGCAGACGTGTGGTTAGCCCGTGCAACACAAGTTGTTTGTTGCGGAGCTGGGAAAGTTGTTCACGAATATACCGGGACTGCAGCTCATCAAGGCGTTGTGCCATCTCCTGCAATCGACGTCCGGGGTGCACCAGTTGCTTGTTCAACCCGTCAAGTTGCTGCTGATGTCTTTGCAGTGTGCTGTTTATTAAATGGGTTAAACGCGCCTGGAGGTTATTTATTTGTTGCAGGTAGTTAAACTGGTCGGGGCTGACCATCTCTGCGGCAGCAGTCGGGGTGGGCGCACGCTGATCGGCGACGAAATCTGCAATGGTGAAATCCACTTCATGGCCGACGGCACTGATAACCGGAATCTTGCAGTTATATATGGCGCGTGCCACTTGTTCCTCATTGAATGACCACAAGTCTTCCAGTGAGCCACCACCTCGGCCAACAATCAGCACATCACATTCGTTGCGTTGCTGAGCTTTCTCGATGGCCGCCACGATTTCAGTAGCTGCGGCAGCACCTTGTACGGCAACCGGGTACAGGATCACTGGCAGGGCAGGAAAGCGTCGTTTCAGCGTGGTAATGATATCGTGCACCGCTGCCCCGCTGGGCGAGGTGATAACACCAATACATGATGGATGTTCGGGAAGCGGCTGTTTATGTTCACTGCTGAATAAGCCTTCAGCCTGGAGTTTTTGTTTGAGTTCTTCAAAAGCTCGACGCAGCGCGCCTTCGCCCGCTTCCTCCATGTGCTCAACAATAATCTGGTAGCTGCCACGTGGTTCATAAAGCGTAACCCGGGCGCGTACCCGGATTAACATACCATCGCGGGGCTGCAGGGTGACCAGCCTGTTTTTGCCACGGAACATGGCGCAGCTAACCTGGGAAGCCTCATCCTTGAGTGAGAAATACCAGTGACCGGAGCTATAGGACTTGAAGTTGGACAGTTCGCCTTCGATCCATAACAGCGGAAAACTCTCCAGCAAGGTTTTTACCTCGCGGTTCAGGCGGCTAACCGTATAGATATCACGTAATTCGTCTTGTGCCATGTGTTTATCATACCGTATTTCAATAAAAAACGAGCAGGCATAAAAAAACCGGCCTGTTAAAGGCCGGTTTTTTTCAGCTCAAGCTAGAACTTATTGCAGATGCTTGCTAGCGGCATCTTTTTGATCCTGGTATTGCTGCAAGGCCAGGGTGCTTTGTGTTTTTGCCTGGTTGGCCAGCTTGACAGCAGCATCAAAATCACCTTTTTTGAGGGCGGCTTTGGCTTTCTTGATAATTTTGCCTGTATCACGCCATTCATAGTTTACCTTCTTGGCGCGGTTGGTTTCATGTTCAGCAGCCGTGATCGCGCCAGCGGCGTCATTTTTGCTGTGAACGGGACCACTTGCACAAGCAGCTAAGGTAAATGCGGTGACAGCAGCAAGAGTGATAATTTTCTTCATGAGCTCCTCCAAAGAACCGGTTTTTTTATGTATTTGTAATGTTTATCTTTCACCGGTCTGGTGATAAAGACATACATTATTTAATTGTTGTATTGTAAGGGAGTGGTGGGCTCCCTGTATTGTGGTAACTCATTATGCTGTGTTCGTCACAGGATGGCAACCGCCATCTATTGAACGGGTAGAGAATTGCCCCGCGGGCATTTACCGTTTATAAATAATTCTTTATAATTAATTGTTTTACATACTATATTGGAATCTTCTAATATGCTGCGAATTGCTCAAGAAGCCCTCACCTTTGACGATGTTTTACTGGTTCCCGCCCATTCGACTGTCCTGCCCAAGGAAGTGGAACTGAAAACCCGCCTGACCCGCAATATCGAATTGAATATTCCCCTGGTATCGGCCGCCATGGACACGGTGACCGAGGGGCGCCTGGCGATTGCCATGGCACAGGAAGGCGGTATCGGTATTGTTCACAAGAACATGGATGCGGCCAGCCAGGCCGAGCATGTGCGCATGGTGAAGAAGTTCGAAAGTGGGGTGATCAAGGACCCGACTACCGTGAGTCCTGATACCAGCATCAAGGAAGTGTTGAGCCTGACCCGGGCGCAGAATATTTCCGGGGTCCCGGTGGTGGAAGGGGGTAACCTGGTCGGTATTGTCACCAGCCGCGACTTACGCTTCGAGACCGGTTATGACAACCCGGTTTCCAGCATCATGACGCCCAAGAAAAAGCTCATAACCGTTAAAGAGGGCACCCCTCATGAGGAAGTTCTCAAGCTGTTACATGAGTATCGCATTGAAAAAGTACTGGTGGTCAACGATGACTTCCAGCTCCGCGGCCTGATTACCGTCAAGGACATCCAGAAAGCAGTTGAATTTCCCAACGCCTGTAAAGACGAGCAGGGACGGCTGCGCGTCGGGGCGGCCGTGGGCGTGGGTGCGGGTACCGAGGAGCGAGTCGAAGCGCTGGCGGAAGCCGGTGTTGATGTCGTGGTCGTGGACACGGCCCATGGCCATTCCCAGGGCGTACTGGACCGGGTTGCCTGGGTGAAGAAACATTTCCCGCAAGTCCAGGTGATTGGCGGCAATATCGCCACCGGTGAAGCGGCCAGGGCCCTGGCCGATGCAGGTGCTGATGCCGTCAAGGTGGGGATTGGACCAGGTTCCATCTGTACCACCCGGATTGTTGCCGGAGTCGGAGTACCGCAGATCTCGGCGGTGGCCAATGTGGCGGCGGCGCTGGAAGGTACCGGAATACCACTGATCGCCGATGGCGGGATTCGCTATTCAGGTGATATTTCCAAGGCACTGGTTGCCGGTGCCCATTCCATCATGCTCGGCTCCATGTTTGCCGGAACCGGGGAATCCCCCGGTGAAGTCGAGCTTTTCCAGGGGCGTTCTTACAAATCGTATCGCGGCATGGGCTCACTGGGCGCCATGAGCGGTCGTGAAGGTTCATCGGATCGCTATTTCCAGGAAGGCAGTGAAGCTGACAAACTGGTGCCTGAGGGTATCGAGGGCCGCGTTCCATTCAAGGGACCATTAAGTCCGGTTATTCACCAGCTGCTGGGTGGCATCCGGTCCAGTATGGGCTATACCGGTTGCCGGACGATCGAGGAAATGCGTACCAGGCCAGAGTTTGTACGCGTGACCAACGCCGGCATGACCGAGAGTCATGTTCATGATGTACAAATTACCAAGGAAGCGCCCAACTACCGCGTTTAACCACAACCCTACAGATCGTACTGAAAAACCGGGTTTCCACGTAGTTGAAAACAGACCCGGTTTTTTTGTGTCTGTCACATACAGGTTTACACGTAGAAATGCCTGATAAAACAATACTTAACAAATCAGGTTAAATCTGATGGTCAATTAATTGATTTATTTATAAGTAAGCTGGTTGAAGCAAAATATAATGATTTTTTATTAATATTTATCACAAGTTTTCTGAAAAATTAGTTAAACTAAGTTTAAGATTTAAAAATAAAAATAATGGTCAGCCCTTTTTATGCCCCCCTGACTTTAAGGGATTGGTCTTTCCTGTAATGATAAAGATGAAGTTAAGCAGTTAAGGAAAGGAGGACAGGCAATGGTAACAGCGGAATATAAATTAAGAAGGACCTGACTAAAATATATTCCGACGCCAGTGATACATTCCTAAGTTATCTTAAGTAATGTTTTAAGCCTGATTAACAGTGACGGACAACAAGCATAAAAGTGAAGAGCCAATTCTCGAGGGGCATGGTACCGAGAAAGCACTTGAGCTTCTTGAAGAGCTGAATAATTCCGCCGCGGGTAAAATCATTTACCAGCAGGTCGAACATATTCTGCGCGAGTCCGATCACACCCAGGATAAAATCATTCGTGGTTATATCGCGATTGCACAGGTTTTGATCAGTGCCTATCGAAAGTCCCTGCCAAAAAACTCGTTACTGTACCTGGAACTCAAGCTGATCCAGAAACGATTAAACCCACCGATCTCTGTCTCTGAGCTGGCTGTCTTGCATGGTTATTTCCGTAATGCAACCAAATTAATCAATGAGGTTTCGCAGTTTGATACCAAGCTTTTTAACCAGGCTCTGGCACCCCTGACACAAAAAGAATTTTATGATAACCCGGGAGAGACAAGTGACGAGCATCCAGTACACGATGCACCTCCCTCTGTAGTAAAGCCGGTGCAAGCTGATGAGCAAGAGTCATCAACCCGTGTAGAGCAGACAATCGATTCGATCTATCGAAATAAACTCAGCCAGCATCATAAGGAGATACTTGATATACAGGCCAAGCTGGCTGACAAGGTGGGCGCCACAATGCGCAAGCAGGAAAGCTTTGCGGAAAAGCTGGAGTCGGTGCTTGAGCAACTTGATTATCCTGGTAAAAATAAAAATATCGAGCACCTGCGCAACAGCCTGATGAACGAGATAGAAAACATCTTAAGTGAGCAGGGAAGTCAGACCCAGATGATGCATGATACCCAGTCTTTCCTGCAGCTCATTGGCAGCAATATTCGTAAACTCAGTGATGAACTGGACCAGGTCAGGGTGCTGAGTCTGACTGATGAGTTAACCCAGTTACCGAACCGCCGTGCTTTTTTACGGCGCATCAAGGATGAGATGGATCGAGCGCAACGTGATAATACCTTGTTAACCGTTTCGATTATTGACCTGGATAACTTCAAGGAAATTAATGACAAGCACGGTCACGCGGTCGGTGACGAAATGCTACGCGTCTATGCCCGCGAGATTCTTTCCATCTTTCGTCGTTACGACATGGTGGCAAGATATGGTGGTGAAGAGTTCGCTGTGTTGTTGCCCAATACTGATAAGGAAGGCGCAGAGCGAGCCTTTACCAAGGTACGAAATAAAACAGCCGAAACTTTCATAATAAATAACAACGAAGTCATGCACGTGCCGACCTTTTCAGCCGGGCTTGCGATTTTCTCGCCTGGCGAATCACCTGAATCGTTAATTGAAAGAGCGGATAACGCCCTCTACAAGGCCAAGCAAAACGGCCGTGATCGAGTCGTCTTTGATCCCCAGTTTCTCGGGGACGACAAGCGATTACAAGAAAAGGCAATCGAAGAATAACCCGCCAATTACTGTTTTCTCTGTGTGCGCTTCTTC
>JASFOS010000109.1:0-7195 GCA_050116415.1 Thioalkalispiraceae bacterium | reverse complement strand
TATAAAAAAGACTAAGCTTTGAGTGCCTGCTAGCGATTCTTCGTCGTCATTCCTGCGAAGGCAGGAATCCAGCAGAAAAAAACATTTCAATGCAGAGGGCGCGGAGACGCAGAGAACGCAAAGTTAATTTAACGAATGACTGTTTCCGACTGCGACTTCAATCAGTCGACGCAACCCAAAGCGGACATTCAATTAAAAAAGGGGAACATTGTTTCAGTGATGTGTTTAAGGGTAATAATATTATTCATGGGGTGTACATTTATCTCTGTTGATGTGCTTGCAGCCTTAACACCCGATCAAAGGATTGAGAAAATCTATAGCACTTACAAATCTCTAAATAAAATAAGTGACGACATACCAATCTTGGTTGATCTGGATGAAAAAATTAGAAAATTAATGGCTGAAGAACAGCAATATCGAGGTAAAAAATTTATAACTTGGAATAATAAATATAAGGAACTTGGACTATATGTAGGTCATTGGAGTGACATGCTTGAATATGTAGATAAATTACTTCTAGAAGCGCATAAAATAGACCCAAACTCTCAGCACAGAGCATCTACACTATACGCAACAATTCTAGGTAAAAGCGATTGGCGTGATGCTTATGGTGCACCTAACATTAATCAAGCTCTAAATTATGCCAACTTATATCCAAATGGCCCATTTATTGGTAAGACATATAAAATTCTTGCGACATTTTATGATGATAAATATAAATTGCTCCGTGGGTTAATCGAAAACCATCCATATATAACTGAAAGGCTCAGCTGCTATAAAAAATATCTCACTTCAGAACCATATGATATGCAAATGAAAGAATCCCAGACCGAAGGAGTAAAATTCTATAAGCTATCAATTAACTATTATGCTGGTGATGAAGCAATTGCTAGCCGACTAAAAAGAGATTTGCAAGAATTAGAAAACGGCACAACGGAAGGTTGGTACTGGTGTCCAGATTAATTCTTGCTATCTGATGAATGTCCGCTAATGGCTGCGGATTCAACCATTCACAGGATCTTCTAAAATAATTATATTTCTGCCAATAGCCGATCCAGCATACCTTCCGCCTGTGAGGCATAGCCACCACCGAACAGGTTGAAGTGATTGAGGATATGGTAGAGGTTGTAAAAGGTTTTACGAACGCTATAACCCTCATCCAGTGGCCAGGCCTGGTTATAGGCCGCATAGAATTCCTGGCCGAAGCCACCGAACAGCTCGGTCATGGCGATGTCCGCTTCGCGATCCCCGAAGTACACCGCCGGGTCGAAAATCACCGGCTCACCCTGTGCGGTAATGGAATAATTACCGGACCAGAGGTCACCATGCAGCAGCGAGGCCTCGGGCTGGTAACCGGGAAAGAACACCTCGATGTTATCCTGCAGTTGCTCGCCCTTGTTAATCAAGCCGTGGCCGGCGCCATTGGCTGCGGCCAGTTTTAACTGGAAGCCCAGGCGCCTGTCACGCCAGAAGCTTAACCAGTCATGGTGCCAGTCGTTGGGTTGCGGGGTGGAGCCGATGGTATTGTCGCGGTGCCAGCCATAGCGGTCTTTGGTATAGCGATGCATGGCCGCCAGCTGTTCACCGAATAGCGCCATCACGCCCGGCTTGCTGCCGCCCATATCCAGCGCTTCCATCACCAGGTAGGCCTGGCCACCGCTGCTACCGTAACAAACCGCTGTCGGCACCTTGATAGCGTTGGCACTGGCCATCTCCTGCAAACCTTCCGCCTCGGCGATGAACATCTCCAGCTGCTCGGCGCTGTTGAGTTTTACAAAGTAGTTCTGCCGGCCATTGCTGATACGATAGGCGCTGTTGATACAGCCGCCACCGACGGACGATTTTTGCTCAACGCTGAACGCCTTGCCGGTCAGCTGGGAAATATTGGTCGCTATATCTTGCCAGAGCTGCATAACCTCGTAACCATTGGGTATTGTTCAAAGCGCGATTACCATAAAGGATTCCAGGCGACGATGAAAGTTTATTCGGCTCCTGGAATAGGGCATGATCACGGACGAAAACGTGGGCATTGGTGATAGATTAAACACATTGCACAAGAAATAAACGACCTGAATTGAGCAGTTTTTAGGCGTCGTGGCCGCCAGCGTGCACTAACTTTATGCACAGCCTCAGCAAAAACATGCGCTTAAGTGTCAATTATTGTCATAAAACCGCAACAGGGCCTATGAAAATAGTGTAAGACTCTGTTTTTATTGACTTAATTCACTCGTTTAATTTCTAGCCAATTTAACAATTATGTAACAATGATGGGCATTTAAGTGCTTTTTCATTACTTCATCCACAGACTTATCCACAGGTTCTGTGGATAAAATACAATACATAACGAGCGCAGGAACTTAGCAAAATTAACTTAGAAATGATCTTAACAATGACCGCTAACTTATATTCAATCTGCGCGCTGCTGACTCCTTTATTATGATCCTGCGCGTCGCTATCCCCACCCCCCTGCGCCGAAGTTTTGATTACCTGTTGCCGGATCATCTCGGTGCACTGCCGCTACAGCCTGGCATGCGGGTACAGGTGCCGTTTGGTCGTCGCCAGGTGATTGGCGTATTGCTGGAAACCGCCAGTGATTCCACGATACCGGCTTCGCGCCTCAAACCTGTCACCGCGGTACTGGACGAGGAAGCGGTATTCAGCGATGACGTGCTGCAGCTGCTGCGCTGGGCCAGCCGTTATTACCAGCACCCTGTCGGCGACGTATTGCAGCATGCGCTGCCGGTGTTGTTGCGCCAGGGCCATGCCCTGCAGGTCAAGGGCCTGCAGCTCTGGCAACTGACGCCCGAAGGCCAGCAGCTGTCGGCCGAGGAACTCAAGCGCGCCCCGCGCCAGTGGCAATTGATCAAGCAGCTGCAGCAAGCACCACAGGGTCTTAATGCCCAGCAACTGGACGAGCAGCATGCCGGCTGGCGAGCGGTGATGAAAAAGCTGGTGGAAAAACACTGGGTCAGCGTGCAGGAACAACCGCTGGTGGAACAGCCGCTGGCCAACCCGGTGACGCCACCGGCACCCAACCCGGATCAGCAGGCGGCCATCGCGCAAATCACCACTAACCTGCAGCACTACCGCGCCTTTTTACTGGAAGGCGTGACCGGCAGCGGCAAGACCGAAGTCTATTTGCAGGTGATTGAAAAAGTACTGTCACAAGGCAAACAGGCCCTGGTGCTGGTCCCGGAAATTGGCCTTACCCCGCAATTACTGCAGCGCTTTCGCGAACGCCTTGGCGTCGCCATCGCCGTGCTTCACTCCGGCCTCAATGACCAGGCGCGCTTGGGTGCCTGGCTGGCGGCGCGCAACGGTGATGCACGTGTGGTGATCGGCACCCGCTCCGCGCTGTTCACGCCGCTACAGGCACCGGGGGTGATCATCATCGACGAGGAGCATGACGCCTCGTTCAAGCAACAGGACGGCTTTCGCTACTCGGCGCGTGACCTTGCGGTACTGCGCGCACAAAAAAACCATATTCCCGTGATCCTCGGTTCCGCCACGCCGTCACTGGAAAGCCTTTACAACGTTGAGCAACAACGTTACCAGTTGCTGGCCCTGCCACAACGTGCCGGTGATGCCAGCCCGCCCGAGATTCGCCTGATAGATGTACGCAGCCAGAAAATGGAACACGGGCTGTCACCGACACTGCTGGCCAGCATGAAAACGCACCTGGCTGAAGGTAACCAGGTGTTGTTGTTCCTCAACCGGCGCGGTTACGCGCCGGTACTGATGTGCCATGACTGTGGCTGGCACGCCACCTGCCAGCGTTGTGACGCGCACATGACCTATCACCAGCGCGACCAGCGCCTGCGCTGCCACCATTGCGGTAGCGAACGCCCCGCCGACAAACAGTGCCCGGACTGCGCGGGCGAGGATCTGCAGGGCTACGGCCAGGGCACGGAACGCATCGAGTCGGCCTTGCTCAGCCTGTTCCCGGATTTCCATACCATACGCATCGATCGCGACAGTACCCGGCGCAAGCATGCCTTCGATGACCTGCTGCAGCAGGTGCATTCCGGCCAGGCGCAGATCCTGATCGGCACCCAGATGCTGGCCAAGGGCCACCACTTTCCCAATGTCACGCTGGTGGGCATCCTCGAAGCGGACCAGGGTTTTTACAGCAGCGACTTTCGCGGCGCTGAACGCATCAGCCAGTTGATCCTGCAAGTGGCCGGGCGCGCCGGGCGGGCGGACAAGCCGGGCGAAGTGCTGATCCAGACCCATCATCCGGAACAGGCCTTGCTGGCTTACCTGCAACAACACGACTACCGGGCTCTGGCAAAATCCCTGCTGGACGAACGCCAGCAGGCCGGCTGGCCCCCGTATAGCTACCTGGCCCTGTTGCGCGCCGAAGCCCCCGATGCGGGCTCCCCGATGAATTTTCTGCTGGAAGCCAAGCAGCAGGCGCAACAACCTGGCGCGATTTTCCTGCTCGGCCCGCAACCGGCGCCCATGGAAAAACGTGCCGGCCGCTTTCGTGCCCAGCTCCTGGTCCAGGCACCGGATCGCCTGACCCTGCAACAGTTTTTAACCCCGTGGGTCGCCGCGCTGGAAAACCTCAAAAGCACCAGAAAAGTCCGCTGGTCCATTGATGTCGACCCGTTTGATACCTACTAGGCAAAACGACCTGATTAAGTGGTTTTGATTTTGTATTCACTCACACTCTGCTACATAATAAAGCCGCTCAGATTAGAAAAATAAATATGGAGCCCGCCGACTATCCGGGCACGCTTTAGGGAAGCACTATGAACCTCTCTGTCAAGAATATCGCCGCGATTGCCCTGCTGGTCATCGTGCTTATTTATGCCGGCCTGAAAGGCATGGTCTATTACAAGACCAAAAACGCGCTCGATAACGCCAGTGCCCAGATGCGCATCTTTGCCAGCCTGCGCTACGATTCGATTTCGTCTTCCCTGCTCGATCACTCGGTGACCATCAACAAGGTCACGATTCTGCCAGTTGGCTTTGAAGATGGCGTCAAGATCGACGCCGTCACCCTGCAAACCGACAGCCTGGCCCGTTTGCTGAGCGGTCCTGGCCGGGGCGGTGATTTCCCCCGGCAGATGAACGTCAGCCTCAACGGGCTCAAGATTGATCTGTACGGTGCCATGATCGACAAGCTGGAACGCGCGCTGGCACAGCTGGACAGCGTGATCCAGGATACCCTGCAAACCGCCTGT
Organism: Thioalkalispiraceae bacterium; assembly: GCA_050116415.1. GTDB lineage: Bacteria > Pseudomonadota > Gammaproteobacteria > UBA6429 > Thiohalophilaceae > JARRJY01. Next base: position 2,006 of record JASFOS010000109.1, on the reverse strand, counting down.
GGCAACAAGCTGTACCTGGGGCCTGCCGATTACCGCGACATGGGTTATGACATCCTGGATAGCAACCTGCGCATTTCCTACCAGTTCGCCGATGACGGCATTAACCTGGCTATCGATGCCTCGACCCGCGATGTGGCGGCGGTCAGCATGGAAATGAAAATGAGTGGTCCCAGCCGTGCCTCGGCCATGGCCATGGCCTCGAACCCACCGCAACTGGAGCAGGTCAAAGTCACCTACACCGATCTCAACTACACGCAACGCAGCAACCAGTACTGCACCCGGCTCGGTGAATACCAAAGTGTCAACGACTATATCGACGCACTGATCAACCAGAATGATGCCGCCTACGCCTTGCAGTGGGGCTTCGTGCCGGGTCCCGGTCTCAAGCAGGCCTACCGGGATTTCCTCACCAGTCCCGGCACCATCACGATCAGCATGCGTCCCCCCAGGGGTTTCAACCAGAACACCGCCGGTCTCTACAAACCCGAAGATTTGCCCGGTGCACTCAACCTGGAAGTGATGGTGAATGACAAGCCGGTTACTGATTTAAGCTTTTCGTTTACCCCCGGCGACTCGCAGCAAAGTGCTGAAACCGTGGCGACCATCCGCGAGCGGTTACAAAACTTCAAGGCGGTGCTGCAAGACAAGCCGCCCAAGCCCGTGGCTAAACCCCAGCCCAAGGAAAAAGGCCCGGCGCCGCGTTTCCACCGCGTCGCCCAGAGCCAGCTGAAACCGTTGATTGGCAAGCAAATCCGCGTCTACACCCTCAACAACCAGGTTCGCCGCGGCGTGCTGACTAACGTTTCGGACAAGACCATTTATGTCACCCAGCAGGTACACCGCGGCGAGTTCACCATGAATATTGACCGCAACAACGTGAAAAAGATCGAGGTCTATTACGCCAGGTAGGTCCGCTGCACTGACGCATAAAAGTAAAAAAAGGCGTATAATCGCCGACTTTTCCCAACACAACATAGGCACGACCCAAGGTTTACCGGCGATGAAGTCCCGTTTAAAAATACTCGTGAATGATGCCATCAAGCAGCTTCAGGCTGATGATGTGCTGCCTGCTGAGCTCGACGCCACGGTTCAAGTCGAGCGTACCCGTGACAATAGCCACGGCGACTTTGCCTGTAACATCGCCATGATGCTGGCCAAGCCGGCGCGCAGCAAGCCACGCGACCTGGCTGAAAAAATTGTCGCGGCATTGCCTGCGGCGGCCGAAGTGGAAAACGTCGAGATTGCCGGTCCCGGCTTTATCAATTTCTTTTTAAGCAGTCGCGCGTTTCACGCGGTGGTGCCGCAAATTCTTGAAGCCGGTGAACACTACGGTCGCAGCCAGCTTGGCAAAGGCAAGCGCGTGCAGGTGGAATTTGTTTCCGCCAACCCCACCGGTCCCTTGCACGTCGGCCACGGTCGAGGCGCCGCCTACGGTGCCACGGTGGCCGACCTGCTCGCCGCCATCGGTTTCGATGTGCATCGTGAATACTACGTGAATGATGCCGGACGGCAGATGGATATTCTCGCCGCCAGTGTCTGGCTGCGTTACCTGGAACTGTGTGAAGCTGACGAGTTCCCGTTCCCGGATAACGGCTATAAAGGTGACTACGTACAGGATATCGCCGCGAAACTACGCCGCGAGCATGACAAGTCACTCTATATAAGCTGGAAAGAATTCAGTGCCAGCCTGCCCGCCGATGAAAAAGACGGTGGCGACAAGGAAAAATATATCGACGCGGTCATTAACCGTCTTAAAGAACTGCTGCGTGATGACCAGTATCGCCTGGTGTTCGATACCGGGCTCAACTATATCCTCGACGATATTCGTGATGACCTGGAAAATTTCAACGTGGTCTACGATGAATGGTACTCGGAGCGCTCCCTGACCGACAGTGGCGCGGTGATGCGTGCCATCGAGCGGCTGGAAAAAAGTGGCCATACTTATGAAAAAGGTGGCGCCATCTGGTTCAAGTCGTCGGACTTTGGTGATGAAAAGGACCGCGTGA
>JASFOS010000108.1:0-7213 GCA_050116415.1 Thioalkalispiraceae bacterium | reverse complement strand
AAAGAAGCGTCACTAAAAAAACAGACCACTCGGAACATAATATCCGGATTCCAGGTTTAGCCAATTTTTTCTACACGCAACTTCTGTATGCTACGTTCATTAACCTGATCAACAGTAAAACGATAATCTCCCTGTACTATTGACTCACCTTCTATCGGAATATGGCGAAGATGTGCTATTACTAACCCACCAACAGTGTGGGCTTCAACAGATGGCAACACTACATCCAGGATACTATTTGCATCAGAAATCGCCACGCGCCCGTCCATCAAGTAGGAATCTTCATCTATTTTCTCAATATTATATTTTTGTCGTGGTAAGTAACCTTCAAAGGTATAACCCACGTTCATCACTTCTCCCACTACTTCTTCCAGGATATCTTCAATGGTAATCATGCCTATTGCAGAACCAAATTCATTAACGACAACGGCCATGTGGTCCTGGCGTTGTTGTAATATGGGGAGTAACTCATCAAGCAACTGATGTTCTGTTACATAGCAAGCCGGTTGAATAAGTTCCGATAACGGTTGTTCAGACAGTTTTGAATCCATCAAGTCCCACATGGTAAAGCTTACAATTCCAACAATCTGGTTATACTCATCTTCATAGACAGGCAAACGGAAATGTGCCCGTTGTCGCGCCATGCGTATCGCTTCCTGGGTTGATTGTTGGTGACTCAGCATGCTCATCTCGGCAATAGGGATCATTGCCTGTCCTACGGAGATATCAGCATAATGCACAACGCGCATAATACGGTCACGATCAAATACGTCAATATTTGCACCACGGTCTGCCATTTCAATCACGCTGCGTATTTGTTCACGATTGACAAATAATTCACGATTGGCCATATCGACATTCGCGATAATTGCGACCTTACGTGCCACCCAGGAAAACATAAATACAACCGGGTAAAATAGCCATGAGAAAAATTGTAGCGGATATATAATTACCGGGGTGAGTTTATCTGCTTTTTGCTGATATACGCTTTTAGGAACTACTTCACCAAATATTAAAAAAAGAGGGGTAAAAATCAAGAACGCATAAAAATCACCATACTCATCAAAGAAGCGGAGCATAAGTACTGTACCCAGAGTAGTTAGTATCACCAACGATATATTAGTACCAACAAGCGTCGTACCCAGCAAGATCTCAGGTTTTCTGAATAACTTGATGATAAGTGCAGCACCCCGATTTCCCTGGCTGGCTAAATGGTGAAGTTTCAAACGATCAGCATGCACCAGCGCAATCTCAGAACCGGAAAAAAATCCCTGTAACAAGATAAGTATCACCATGGCTAAAATGATAAATACGATATCCATCAATCTATTATCCTGGCATTTTAATGATTCGCATCTTAATCATTAGATGTGTCTCCTGATGTCGACACATCCTCCAGTTGACTCCCTTTGCTCACCCGTAAACGTGCAATACGGTGTCCTTTCATCGCGATAACTGTCAGCACCACACCCTCAACAATGACTTCATCACCCTCATTTGGCAGGCGATCAAGTGCACGCAACACGACTCCACCAATGGTTGTCATTCGTGGATCACTGACAGCAAAATTTGTGATGTCATTGAACTCGGTTAATTTCATATTGCCCGCTATCTCATAAATATTTTCACCGATCTCAGAGTAGTCAGCCTGTATTTCTGTCTCGGGTGTTATCTTTCCAAATACAAAACCAAGTACCCGCTTCAGGGTAACCAGGCCATCAATGCCGCCAAACTCATTCAGTACCGCCGCTGCCTGCACTTTGTGATCCAGGAAAAAATTAAACATCTCATCAATTTTCTTGGTCGGTGGAACAATGACAGGCGGATGCAGAATATCTTCCAGTTTCACGGTACTAAAATCAGAATCATCCAAAATATGCTTCAAAATATCCTCTGCATGTATAAAACCTACCAGGTTATCCCGGCTTTTCTTGTAAACCGGTAACCGCGTATAGCGAAGTTTACGTACCTTCTTAACAATTTTTGGAATGGGAGTTGCTGCATCAATAAATGCGGTTTGTGTCCGAGGGATCATTATCTCGATGACCTCTGTAGTACCGGCATCCAGTAAGTTATTGATAAGAGACCGCTCACTACTCGTCAATTCACCACCTTTGACTACTTCATCGACCAAGGATCGGAATTCGTCAACCTGGAGAATATTCTCAGCGGTAGTTTCCTCCCCGACAATCCAGGTTGTCAGTCGATCAGAAACCAGGCGAATAAGCCAGCGAAATGGGGTTATGAGTTTCACCCAGATAATTAATGGAACCGCGATGATACGCGTACTTATTTTCACTGGATCAGATACCGCGATAGTTTTAGGTGTGACTTCACCAAATAACAATAATAATGGCACCATTACTATGACATTAAGAAATGCACCTGCTTCATACCCATAAAGAGCCACCAGGATACCTGTCATGTTTGCGGCAGCTGCCACGTTGATAATTTCATTTCCACACAGAATTGAAATAATCAATTGGCGTGGGCGTTCCAGCAATGTTTGCAACGTATCAAACCTTGGATGACGTTCACGCCTGAGCTTTTGCAGTTCAAGACGTGATAATGAAAACAACGCGGTCTCAGAACCCGAAAAGAACGCCGAAGCAAACAGCAAAAATATTTGAAGAATAATACGAACAAGAATATCAAGCTGCATCAAACGCTGTGGGTCCAGCGATAGTGAAGCAGGCATTTCTGTCAGGATCGGGTCCATATATCTACACTTTCCTGTATATATAAAATAAATGTATCACTTCATTTAGTGAAATTAAAAAAGTTCGCTTTCCACTTTTACATATAACTATATACACAGTATCATTCTATAACTAATTTTCAGTAATTATTGTGATATGAAATCAAGCATAACAAATTTATATTACATTTACTGGCTTTCAACGGTAATATCATTACTTTTTGTATACATTGATTGAGACGTTTGCATTTGCGCAAGTGAATACATCTCGCCAAGATAGAGAATTCCCTTGTACATTTGACGAGCCATACGCCGAATCCGGCTATTCTGATCAAGAACATCAATTATTTGCGGGATAGGAATACGTAATTCTGCACCAGCACTTAGTAATCGGGCTTTAATGTCATCATAGGCAGTTTGAACACATCCCAGCTGAATTTTACAATTTTCAAAATAAAAACTTTCTATTTCTGGGTTGGCCAGCTTCATAATAAGTTCAGGTTTCAGGAGCTCCAGCCGTAAACGGACTGGATGAAATTCATCGCAAAGTAAAAAGTCCCTATCAGTATAGGCGAGTCGATAAGAATCGGATCGCGTCTGCGGAGTATCTTCTACTAGTATGGCTGCCCCGGCATCTTCTTCAGCTGTTGAAAAAACACTATCCGCGTTCTCAGGATCAGTCATAAATTTCCACCCCACTATTATCAAAAACCGTTATTCATAGCTCAATAGATTCACCAAGGCGTGGAATACTTGTAGACCAACCTTCATCTGAAAGACATTTACGTAAAGTCGTCTTCGCTTCCGGTTCACCGTGAATAAGAAATACTCTTGGTCGCGGATCCTTAAAGTTACTCACCCAGTCAAGCAACTGCGACTGACCTGCATGTGCAGAAAAACCGCCTAATGTATGAATAGTGGCATTAACAGCAATATCATCGCCACCCATGCGGTACGTTTTAGCACCATCTACCAGTGCGCGCCCCGGAGTCCCCATCGCCTGATAGCCAACGATGACAACATGTGCGGATTTTCGCCACACGTTGTGCTTCAGATGATGGCGTATGCGTCCGCCATTACACATGCCACTGCCCGCAATGATAATTGCACCGGCTTCAATACGATTAAGCGCCATGGATTCCTCTGTAGTGCGCGAGTAGCGCAGCACAGGTAAAAAGGTATGTAAACTACCTGAATCAGCATGACGCAAGGTAACTTTATCTTCACTGTTGAAGATATTCTGAAAACGATGATAAACCTCCGTCGTTGCAATCGCCATCGGACTATCCAGGTAAACAGCCTGATGTTTAAGCATACCTTTTTGATATAGCTCGCCAAGATGAAAAATTATTTCCTGAGTACGGCCAACCGCAAATGCTGGTATCAAAATATTCCCGCCATTTTTCGAGGCTTGCAAAATAATGTCTTCAAATTCTTGCAGTGTTTCATTCATCGGGCGATGATTACGATTTCCATAGGTTGACTCCAGCAGTAATACATCGGCATTTTCAATAACTTCGGGATCACGCAATAAAGCCACACAACTATTTCCAAGATCACCTGAAAACACCAGTTTTTTCTCTACATTATGTTCAGTAATAAATAACTCAACAATGGCCGAACCTAGAATATGACCTGCATCGTGATAACAAATTTCAATATCATCTGCTACCTGCTGGCGATGTCCATAATTAAGCCCCGCGCAAAGTTCAAGCGCGGCCTCTACATCCTCCATTGTATACAGCGGTTCAATTTCTGGCTTACCAGCCCGACGTAGACGTTTGTTTTCCCATTCCGCATCACGTTCCTGTAAGGATGCCGCATCCTTGAGCATAATTTCCAATAACTCACAGGTTGGGATGGTCATATAAACCGAACCGGTATATCCATCCGCGATCAGTTTCGGTAAACGTCCAGTATGATCCAGATGCGCGTGTGAAAGAACAACAGCATCCAGATTTTGCACGTCAAAAGGAAAGGGTTCTTCATTTGCTTCTTCATCTTTCCGGCTGCCCTGAATCAAACCACACTCCATCAATATCGTGGAACGTTCTGTTTCAATAAGGTAAGCCGAGCCTGTCACCCCTTCTGTTGCGCCCCAGAATGTGAGTTTAGCCATTAACCAATACCTCTATAGTTATGTTATAACAACTTACTGATAGTACCCATCATTTCATATCAACAAACCTTGCCAAATCACTGTTAAAAGTAATTTGTAGCGATTACCTAATTAAATACAATATCGGCAATCAATCGGCCAATAAACGAGCAATGACACTACTCGCCCAATTTCAGTTAGTTTGGCCAACGCCAATCGCGAATCTCAGGCTTGTCGATGCCATATCGATGCGCATATTGCCGACAATCGATCTGCATATCCTTTAGCTTCTCCTTGACATGAGCTCCTGTAACCTGCAGGCGTGGCACGCGATTGATGACATCAATTGCCAGGCTAAAGCGATCAATTTCGTTGTTGATCGCCAGTTCCAGCGGAGTGTTAATATTGCCTTTCTCCTTGTAGCCGCGCACATGCAGGTTGCTATGATTGGTGCGTCGATAAGCCAGGCGATGGATTAGCCAGGGATAGCCGTGAAAATTGAAAATAATCGGCTTGTCGATGGTAAACAGGCTGTCGAAGTCGCGATCGGATAGCCCGTGCGGATGTTCGCCGGCGCACTGCATGCGGAACAGATCGACCACATTAATGAAACGTATCTTCAGATCAGGGAAATATTCTCGCAACAAGGCTGTAGCAGCCAAAGCCTCCTGAGTGGGAATATCGCCGCAGCCGGCTATCACTACATCAGGCTCGCCTCCCTGGTCGTTACTCGCCCAGTCCCAGATGCCGATACCCTTTGTGCAGTGTTTGATGGCGGTATCCATATCCAGGTACTGTAGATGCAGCTGCTTGTCGGCCACAATGACATTGATATCATTGTGACTGCGCAGACAGTGGTCTGTGATTGACAATAGACTATTAACGTCCGGTGGCAGGTAGATGCGTGTCACCTCTGGGTTCTTGTTTACTACTACATCGAGAAAACCGGGATCCTGGTGAGTAAAACCATTGTGGTCCTGGCGCCATACGGTCGAGGTAATCAACATATTCAGCGAGGCAATCGGCGCACGCCAGGGGATCTCCTCACAAATTGCCAGCCACTTGGCGTGCTGGTTGTACATCGAATCGATGACATGGACGAAAGCCTCGTAGGTGGAGAAGAAACCGTGCCGGCCGGTAAGGACATAGCCCTCGTACCAGCCTTCCAGGGTATGTTCCGACAGCATCTCCAGCACCCGCCCCTCGGGGGACAGTTCGCCGCCGTCGGCATCCTCTGCCAGGTAGTCGGCCAGCCACAGCTTTTTGCTGACCGCATAGATGTCGTCCAGCTTGTTGGAAGTATTCTCGTCCGGGCCGAATACGCGGAAGTTATCCATGTTTCGCGCCATAACATCACGCAGAAACTGCCCTAACGGCTTGGTGTTATATGCTTCTTCCTGCGCCGGTGCGTCCACCACCTGCGCATACTCTCGGAAGTCCGGCAGTCGTAGTGGCCGGCGTAGCAGGCCGCCATTGGTGTGCGGGTTTGCACTCATGCGGCGGGATCCCTGTGGCGCCAGTGCCTTGAGCTTCGGACGTAACCGGCCCGTCTCATCGAACAACTCATCGGGCCGGTAGCTCTTCAGCCAGGCCTCCAATTGAGAAAGATGTGCCGGGTTGTTGTGCAGGCCAGACAAAGGCACCTGATGAGAGCGCCAAAATCCCTCAACTTTCTTACCATCAACCTCCTTCGGTCCGGTCCAGCCCTTGGGACTGCGCAACACAATCATCGGCCAACGAGCGCGAGTTGCCTGGCCGCTTTCACGGGCAGACTGCTGTATGTTCTGAATTTCGGACAAGCACTGTTCCAGGGTGACAGCCATTAAACGGTGCATGGCCATCGGTTCGTCGCCCTCGACGAAGTGTGGCGTCCAGCCGTAACCACGCAGCAATTGTTCCAGTTCCGCCTGGCTGATTCGAGCCAATAAAGTCGGATTATTAATCTTGTAACCATTCAGGTGAAGGATCGGCAGCACCGCACCATCCCGGATCGGATTGAGGTATTTGTTAGAATGCCAGGCAGTGGCCAGTGGTCCGGTCTCTGCCTCGCCATCCCCCACCGCAACAGCTACCAGCAGCTCCGGATTGTCGAATGCTGCGCCGAAGGCATGCGATAAGCTGTAGCCCAATTCACCACCCTCGTGGATCGAGCCAGGTGTTTCCGGCGTGCAGTGGCTACCAATGCCACCAGGGAAGGAAAACTGCTTGAAGAAGCGGCGCATGCCATCCTCGTCCTCGCTCTTGTCCGGATAAACTTCGGAATAGGTTCCTTCCAGGTAGACGGGTGCCAGCACACCCGGTGCGCCATGCCCGGGACCGGCTAGGAAAATCGCATCCAGTTCATGGCGCATAATAAGCCGATTTAAATGGGTGTACATGAAGGCGAGTCCCGGACTTGCACCCCAATGTCCCAACAG
>JASFOS010000107.1:0-7216 GCA_050116415.1 Thioalkalispiraceae bacterium | reverse complement strand
AATATTGTAGGTGGCCAGCGATTTGTGAATAGACCAGTTTGTCATGCCGTTACCCCAGCTATTTGCTTGTTGCCGATCTTGTGGGAAAATTATTTTTTAAACCACCACATTATATACTGGAAGTCACACCATGAGTCTGCCTGACAACACCTGGTTTACCGAAGAATGGCCCGGCGAGAAATCCGCCATTTCCCTCAAGATCACGGAAAAACTGCACGAAGAGCAATCAGCTTACCAGAAAATCGAGGTGTTTCAGACCGAGAGCTTTGGCAGGCTGTTGACCCTGGATGGCCTGGTGATGGTCACTGACCGTGACAACTTCATCTATCACGAGATGCTGTCACACCCGGCCCTGTTCAGTCATGCCAATCCGCAACGCGTGTTGATCATCGGCGGTGGCGACTGTGGCACGTTGCGCGAAGTACTCAAACATGACACGGTGACCCACGTCGACATGGTGGAAATCGACGAGCGCGTCACCCGTGTCGCGGAACAGTTTTTTCCACAACTGTGTGAAGCCAACCATGACGCACGTGCCCATATCCAGTTTGATGACGGCATTAACTGGGTGCGCCAGTGTGAACCGGAAAGTTATGATGTGATCCTGATCGACGGCAGCGACCCGGAAGGCCCGGCCGCGGTTTTGTTCTCGGAAGAATTTTTACAGGCCTGTTTCCGCGCGTTGAAAAGTGGTGGCGTGTTCGCCGGGCAAAGCGAATCCCCCTTATTCCACATGGAACTGATCAAACACGTGCAGACCACGCTCAAGGCCGCCGGCTTCAGTGACGTGGCCACCCTCAACTTCCCGCAATGCACTTACCCGTCGGGCTGGTGGAGTGCCACCCTGGCCGGCAAGCAAGCCGCGCTCGGGGAATTCCGTCAAGATAAAATAATTAAAACGGATTATTACAACCGTGATATTCACCAGGCCGCGCTGGCGATGCCCAACTTCATGAAGGAAAAGTTATAACGCAACCTCAGGTATGCCAGGCAATAACCCGCTTACCTGATGCGGTATGCGGAGTGGCAAGCCACACAGGAAGCGGTCACGTCTGAAAGCATTTTATAGGCGGGCAACAATTCTCCCTCCTCGGCCTTGAGTGCAAAGCGACTCGCCGCGCGGTGCATACGGGTACCGACCTCGCGCATCGCTTTCGGCATCATGCCCGCCATGTGACTTGCCCCGTGTGATTGCAGGGAACTCATACCCAGGCGAGATTCCGCGATCACAGCGGCTTTTTCAAGCTTGCCATTCGCCATGTCAATGAGTATTTCGTTGATAGCCGCCAGGTGGTCACGCATATTTGCCAGCATATGTTGCTGCATCATTGCTGGCAGCTTGACCAGTTCCCTTGTGTCCTCACTCGCCAGTGAGGCCTGGCTGACGCACAGCAAAATCATTAATCCGATGAAACCCGGTCTTTTCTTCATTGCATGTTTCTCGCTTTATATAAAAGTAACTATTGTCGTTATTTTCACTGGTAATACACTCTTGTCGTTTACCTTGCATTAATAGCCTGGCAGTTATTGACTGATACGATCCAGGCGCAGGCGTTGCCGGTCGTCAAATAGGCGTTTTGCCCCGATCCATACTGCGCCCATGGTAGCAAACCCGGTACCGGCGGTGATCATGAACATGATCAGGATCTGGTACTTGACGGCTTCCAGCGGCGGCGTACCCGACAGGATTTGCCCGGTCATCATGCCCGGCAGGCTGACCACGCCGGCGGCGGCCATGGCATTGATCATCGGCACCAGCCCCACCCGTACGCTGTCCCTGGCCATCTCGCGGATCGCTTCGCGCCAGGTGTGACCGAGGATCAACCTGGCCTCGATGACACCGCGCTGTTGCCAGGCCGAGTCGGTCAGGCGGTCCAGCGCCAGGGCAATACCGGTCATGGTGTTACCCAGCATCATGCCCAGCAGGGGTATCGCGTATTGTGGCTGGTACCACGGATCGTTCTGGATGATCACCAGTAAGACGAAAACGGTGATACTGAACGAGGAGACAAACATGCTCAGGGTACCCAGCCCGTAACCCCACCAGCCACCGAAGCGGCGTTTCTGGCGGGCCATCACTTCGCGTCCCGCGATCAACAACATCACCATCGCCAACAGGCTGATCCAGCCCAGGTCTACCTGTTCAAATAATAGTTTCAGGATGAAGCCGATCAATAACAACTGGATCGTTGTACGTAAGCCGGCAATGAGGATGCGTTGCCCTAGTCCCAGTTTCAACCAGAGTGACAGGCCGGCCAATGCCAGCACCAGTGCGGCGGCGATTCCCAGGTCCAGTGGTGTTAGGGCGATAACATTCATGGACTCACCTCCACCAGCTGCCTGTCTTTGATTTGATAGTGGCGGGTGGCGACCCGTTGTACCTGCTGCGGATCATGGCTGACCCAGATCACCGCGCCACCCTGTTGCAGGTAGTCCCTGATCAAGGCTTCCACCGCCGCGACATTTTCCTGGTCCAGGCTGGCAGTGGGTTCATCCAGTAGCAGTACTTTGGGCTGCAAGCAGAGTAGTCGCAACAAGGCCAGGCGCTGACGTTCCCCGGTTGAGCAACGACTTACCGACCAGTTGTAGACATCGGTCGTGAACCCCAGCGCTTTGATTTTTTCATCACAGCGTTGTACAAAATGTTCACCGACCTGTTCTTGCCACCAGGAACTTTCGGCTGGCAACAGGCCTACCTGGGTGCGCCACTGTGTCGCCACAACGGAACTACAGGCCTGGCCTTGAAAATAAGCTTCACCTTGGTGGGGAATTAAATCTGCCAGTGCACGTAACAGTAACGACTTGCCTGAACCGGATGGACCGGAGATCGTAATACATTCACCGGCTTCTATCGTCATGTTAATGGGCGCCAGGTGATTAACACTAAAGTCTTTAAGGGTTAACAGCGGCTTGTGCGCTAATTCTTGTTGTTGCATTGCGTTACTCTTGGCTATTGAACTAGTATTCTCCCTGTTCTCAGCCAATAAATAAATACAACGAGGTAATTATGTCTGAACCTGTCTGCGCAAAAAAAGGACCGTATGTGGAAAACCTGGAACCAGGCGATTACTGGTGGTGTGCCTGTGGTCAATCCAGCAACCAGCCCTTCTGTGATGGCTCACACAAAGATACCGATTTTGGCCCGGTAAAATTTACCGTGAAAGAAGCTGGTCCACAGTATTTATGTGGCTGCAAACGCACCGCCACGCCACCTTTTTGTGACGGTACCCATAACAAGCTTTGAATAAAAAAAAGGGGCTCCGTTCGGAGCCCCAATCACATCCACAAGAGGAGTGTAAGGAGAAGGTTTATTTACCTGAACCCATGGTTCCAGTAAATTCCGGGTAGGCTTCCAGACCACATTCGGCCAGGTCCACGCCCGCGTATTCTTCTTCTTCGGTAACACGCAGCCCCATCACGGCCTTGATGATACCCCAGACGATCAGACTTGCGACGAACGTCCAGACGAAGATAGATACGATACCCAGTAACTGTGCACCCAGGGTGGCGTCTGAATTTGACAGGGTTACTGCCAGCAGACCCCAGACACCCACGACACCGTGAACTGAAATCGCACCCACTGGATCATCGATTTTCAGTTTATCCAGGGTGATGATAGAGAACACCACCAGGATACCGCCGATAGCACCGATGATCGTGGCAAGACCAGGCGTTGGCGTTAAAGGTTCTGCGGTAATCGCAACCAGGCCGGCCAGTGCACCGTTCAGTGCCATGGTTAAATCAGCCTTACCGAACAGGATGCGAGCGGTAATCAGTGCCGCAACCACACCACCGGCAGCCGCCATGTTGGTGTTGACGAATACCAGGGCAACCGCGTTGGCTTCACCCACGTTGGAAACGATCAGCTCTGAACCACCGTTGAAGCCGAACCATCCCATCCATAGGATGAAAGTACCTAGTGTGGCCAATGGCATGTTGGCACCCGGAATCGCGTTGATGGAACCATCGGCACGGTACTTGCCTTTACGTGCGCCCAGCAGCAAGACACCAGCCAGCGCGGCGGCGGCACCACACATGTGAACCACACCGGAACCGGCAAAATCCAGGAAACCGTTGGCATCCAGGAAGCCACCGCCCCATTTCCAGAAACCCTGTACCGGGTAGATGACACCCGTCATTACCACGCAGAACACCAGGAACGCCCACAGTTTCATACGTTCAGCGACCGCACCGGATACGATAGACATGGCAGTTGCCACAAATACCACCTGGAAGAAGAAGTCAGACATGCCTGAGTAGTAACTACCGTCATACCAGCCGTCCATACCTTGCTTGAGTACCTCGGCAGGATCGTTATCCGCACCCAGGAAGAAACTCAGGCTGGGGATAACCGAGTTAACGCCATCACCATACATGATGTTGTAACCCATTAACATGTACATAATACATGCGATGGCAAACAACGAAATGTTCTTCGTTAAAATTTCAGCAGTGTTCTTGGCGCGAACCAGACCTGCCTCCAACATGGCAAACCCTGCTGCCATCCACATTACTAACACACCGGCTATCAAGAAATAAAATGTATCCAGTGCGTAGCTTAGATCTTTTATACCGTTTAAAGCTTCCACGACATTATCCTCTCTAAGTTAAGCTCGCACTTATAGTGCTTCGTTACCAGATTCGCCCGTACGGATACGGACAGCCTGTTCTACATTGGTAACAAAAATCTTGCCGTCACCAATCTTGCCGGAGTTGGCGGCATTGGTTACTGCTTCGATTACCTGGTCAACCAGGTCATCTGTTACCACTGCTTCCACTTTTACTTTTGGCAGAAAGTCCACAACATACTCTGCACCACGGTAGAGTTCGGTGTGACCTTTCTGACGACCAAAGCCTTTGACTTCTGAGACCGTGATACCTTGCACGCCAATATCAGATAAGGCTTCACGGACATCATCGAGTCTGAAAGGCTTGATAATTGCCATTACCAGTTTCATATCTTGTCTCCTCAGTTAAACAAAGAGCCCCATTATGATGGGGCTCATATCACATGCTTATAGATCGAAGCTCTTGCTCAGACTTAGCGTCATGGTAGTTTCGCCATCACCATCTGTAGAACGCACATCAAGATCTTCATCGTTATTGATGATCGCTACACCAACATCAAAACCACCTGCTTCCATGCCGTAACCCAGTTCGGTGTAACTACCTTCAGCATCTTTCCCAAATGAACCGAAAGTGACATAGGCACCTTTATGTTCAAGTGTTACGCTGGTAAATGAATAATCAGATGTTGCACCTGCACCCACTGGGTCATATTCACCATCTGCATAATCAACACTGATAGGTCCATAGCTCAAGCCCAGGTTTACTTCGTTATAAGTACCATCCCAATCATCGGTATAGTTATAAGAGGTATAACCAACACTATAACCAAAGTCACTGACTTCACCGCTATAGCTACCGTAAACATCGTATTCCATACCGTCATCGACATCGGCAGCCCAAACACCGACTGCAAACCCGTTCTCAAAGTCATAATCGAGACCAGCTGAAGCTGAAGAAGTTGTTTGGTAAATACCGCGGAAAAAGTAATCGGACACGTAACCAACGTTACCGCTGGCACCAGCCATTGCTACACTGCTCGCAACTGTTGAAGCAGCTAAAACAGAACCAGCAATTAATGTTTTCATTTTGTTCATGATGAATGTCTCCCCATTCGTTTAGTCAGTACAAAAATAGTTCGAAATAATTAAATTTCCTGACCCTCTTATTGCATGGGGTGTGCCAAGTTTTTTATTCTTTTGTTTTCAACAAGATAGACGGGAGAGGCTGTTTGCTTGCACAATTAACGTGCACTGATCGTGGAGAAATATTATGGGATTGCTCGATCCTGGTGCGTAATTTTATGCCGCACAAGTCGCAGGCAATAAAAAAGGCGTGTTATAACAACACGCCTTCTTTTTTTACTGTCTAAGTGTAACTAACGCGATTACATGCTTTTAGATACCGTCAGGAAAACACGGCTGTCATATTGTTCTGCCGGGTTATCACTATTGTTATCGGTATAGGCCAATTCAAAATCCAGACCTTCAATTTGAGTGGAGACACCCAGCTTGAAGTCCGTGATGTCCTCACCATTATCATCAAAGGTGCGACCCACACCGATGCCCAGGTTGACACCGCGATCCATGGCAAAGTTGGCCTTGAATTCCAGGTAATCCGCATCCAGGTCACTGTCACCCTTGTAATAGGTCAGCGCATAATTACGAAAAGTACCACCGAGTGCAATTTCGGCCACGTCTTCGCTACTGCCGCTATCACCACCGGGATAACGGTAGTTGTAATAACCTACTGAATAACCGTACTCGCCCACGGTCGCCGAGAATGTCGCATACAGGTCAACCTCGATGCCTGCATCACCGACGGTGTCATCAACACTGGACGCCCAGACCCCGGCAGCGAAACCGCTCTGGTGCGCGTAATCGACGCCACCCTGAATGGCGGGTGCACCATCAGACTGGGAAATACCACGAAATACATAATCCGTGGTTACGGCCACGTTGGCACTGGTTTCAGCCTGTGCGCTACCGGTCATCGCCGTTAACAGTGCGGCACTTGCAATGGCAATCTTGTTTTTATTCATAGGTATTATCCTTGTAAAAAATTGAACTAAGCTGGTGCAAAGTGTACTGAAATACCGATAAAATATCAGCCATAGTTATCAACAATAGGCAAATTTTCAAGTATCGCTATGAACACACCCCGCCCTGACGAACTTATCAATAAGATTCTGGATGCCCTGCCCGGCGGCGTTGATGATCTGCGCAAGGATACGGAAAAAAACCTTAAATCGGCACTGGCCAAGGCACTGGAAAAAATGGACCTGGTCAGCCGGGAAGAATTTGAAGTACAGCAGGCTGTATTACTCCGCACCCGGGAAAAACTCGAAGCCATGGAGCAACAGGTAACGCAGCTGGAAAAAGCCTTGCTCGAAAAAACAAAACACGATTAAATATTTACATGCTTGCACACGGAATGATGCAGGCCAGCAATACCTCACTGAAAAAGGAATGGATGCCATGTCTCTTGCCACCCTCTATTGCCGTGCGCCGCTGGGCATCAAGGCGCCCCTGGTAAACGTTGAAGTCCACCTGGCCAATGGCCTGCCGGCTTTTAATATCGTCGGCTTGCCGGAAACCGAAGTAAAGGAAAGCAAGGAACGGGTCCGTGCGGCCTTGCAAAATTCACGCTT
>JASFOS010000106.1:0-7238 GCA_050116415.1 Thioalkalispiraceae bacterium | reverse complement strand
GGCGGCGAGCGGCGACGCGTCGAGATCGCCCGCGCCCTGGCTACCGAGCCGGATTTTATCCTGCTGGATGAACCGTTTGCCGGCGTCGACCCCATCTCGGTACTGGACATCCAGAGTATCATTCGCCACCTCAAGGAACGCGACATCGGGGTGCTGATCACCGATCATAATGTGCGCGAGACCCTTGGGATCTGCGAGCGCGCCTATATTATGAATGCAGGGGAAGTCATCGCGCAGGGCAAACCCGACGATTTGCTGGAAAACGAGCAAGTCCGCAAAGTCTACCTGGGAGAGCATTTCAGGCTATAAACTGACTGCATATCCGTATGAAATACGCTAAAATTATTATATATCTGGTTATGAAGTTAAACCAGACATTTACACCAGCCATAATATGAAACAAGCATTACAACTCCGGCTCGGTCAACATCTGACTATGACCCCCCAGCTGCAGCAGGCCATTAAACTGCTGCAATTGTCTACGCTTGAACTAAATGCCGAAATCCAGGAGGCCCTGGATTCCAACCTGATGCTGGAAGTGGCTGAAGACGGTGAAGATGAACAGGCGAGCGAACGCGAAGCCGGTGGCGACGCAAGCGCAACATCCGCTGATGGAGCAGCAGACACTTCGGACAGCACTGAACTGTCCGAGAACCATGAAATGCCTGAAGATTTACCGGTCGACTCGTCGTGGGATGATATTTATGAAAGTATCAGCACCGTACCTGCCCAGGCAAGCAGCGATAACCGTGACTACGAGACCTATGACAGTAGTAGTGAGAGCCTGATCGAGCATTTACGCTGGCAAATGCAGCTCACCCCGTTCAGTGACACGGATATTGCCATTGCCGAAGTCATTATCGATGCCATCGATGACGATGGTTATCTCACCCTGTCACTGGAAGACATCCAGTCTGCCCTGCCGGAAGAACTCGAAGTTGAAGAAGATGAAATCGAGGCAGTACTGCATCGCATCCAGAATTTCGATCCTGTAGGTGTCGCGGCGCGCAACCTGCAGGAAAGCCTGCTCATTCAGCTCAACCATTTACCTTTCGAATCAGCCTGGCTGGAACCCGCCAAGCAACTGGTTGAAAAACATTTCGATCTGCTGGCGAACCGTGAATACGCCCAGCTTACCCGACGCATGAAAATCAACGAGGATGAGCTCAAGGAAATCATTCAACTGATTCAATCATTGAACCCGCGCCCGGGCAGCCAGATCACCAATAGCAAACCCGAATACATCGTGCCTGATGTGTTTGTCAAGAAAGTCAAAGGCAAATGGCAAGTTGAACTGAACCCGGACTCCGCACCACGCTTGCGCGTCAATCCCCATTATGCCAACCTGATTCAGCAAGTGCGTAACAGTGAAGATAACACTTATCTGAAAAATCATTTGCAGGAAGCCCGCTGGTTTATCAAAAGCCTGATGAGCCGTAATGAAACATTACTTAAAGTCGCCAATGAAATTGTCAAACGACAAAAAGACTTCCTGGAACATGGCGAGGAAGCCATGAAAGCACTGGTCTTGCATGATATCGCCGAAGTCGTTGACATGCATGAGTCGACCATTTCACGTGTTACCACCAAAAAATACATGCATACGCCGCGTGGCATTTTTGAATTGAAATACTTTTTTTCTAGCCATGTATCAACGGCCAGTGGTGGTGAATGCTCAGCCACCGCGATACGAGCCCTGATTAAAAAACTGATTGCCGCGGAACTACCCAACAAGCCTTTAAGTGACAGTAAAATAGCCAACATACTGTCAGACCAGGGAATTAACGTAGCACGTCGCACCGTTGCCAAATACCGGGAAGCGATGGCTATACCACCCTCGAACGAGAGAAAACGGCTCGCCTAGCGAGAAGGAGAAAGCTGATGCAACTCAATATCACAGGTCGTCACGTTGATTTAACGGATTCCATGCATGACTATGTTGTTAACAAGCTTGAAAAAGTAGAACGACACTTTGATCACGTAACCAACGTTCACGTTATCCTGAGCGTTGAAAAAACACGCCAGAAAGCCGAAGCAACAATTCATGTCTCAGGCGGTGGCAACCTGTTTGCAGATGCTGAAAATGAAGATATGTACGCGGCGATTGATGCCATGACTGATAAGCTGGATCGCCAGATTAAGAAACATAAGGAAAAACTTACCGACCATCACCGAAACGGTGGTGCCCTTAAAGACCAAGAAGTGGAAATTGACCAGAATATCTAATTAAGGGAGAAAAATAAAAACCATGCAGCTGTCAGATTTACTAGACGACAATTCCATTGCTTGCCAGGTCGGTGCACAAAGCAAAAAACGTGCACTGCAGGAACTTAGTGAAATTATCGCCAACAAGGAAGATAGTATTTCTTCCGTGGAAGTTTTTGACAGCCTGCTCAACCGGGAACGACTTGGTGGCACCGGTGTTGGTCATGGTGCTGCCATCCCTCACGGGCGATTAAAAAATTGCGATAAAACAACCGGTGCTTTCATACAGCTGGCTGAACCGGTCGATTTTGATGCTCCCGATGATCAGCCGGTTGACCTGTTGTTCGCGCTTATCGTCCCTGAAGAATCCACCGATGAACATTTACAGGTTCTGGCCCTGCTGGCCTCCATGTTCAACGACGAAAAACTCAGAAACCAGTTACGTCATGCCAAATCAAGTGAAGCAATACGTAAACTCCTGATGGATTGGCAACAAAACCATTAACCACGATATGCAGGATGCATTCACAGTTCAGCAATTTTTTGAGGCCTACGCAAAAAGTCTTGAGCTGAGCTGGGTGACTGGCCAGGCTGACAATCCCACTATTATCCCGGGTAGTGAGGAAGAACTCGATATTGCATTACCGATTGGTTTCCTGAACCTGGTTCGCCCCTACCGTATCCAGGTACTGGGTTCAAAAGAACTGGAATATTTATCTCGGCTGGGCAAAAACTCCCGCCAGGACAGTCTCAACAGCCTGTTCCAGCAACAGCCCGCCATGCTGATCATGGTGGAAGGCAATACCATACCCGAAGATATTCAAGGCCTGGCTCAGCAATATGGCGTACCCATACTTGCCTCTACCCTGCCCGGCAAAAAACTTATCGAGCTTACCCGCCATTACCTGAACCTGCTGGTCTCTGATAAAACCACCCGTCACGGCGTGTTTATGGACGTGCTTGGCATTGGCGTGCTGCTCACCGGTCCCAGCGGTATCGGTAAAAGTGAGCTGGCACTGGAACTGATTAACCGTGGCCATCGCCTGGTCGCTGACGATGCGCCGGAATTCAAGCGCATTGCACCCAATAACCTCCGCGGTGGCTGTCCCAACCTGCTCAAGGACTTCCTTGAAGTCAGGGGAATTGGCATACTTAACGTACGCGCCATGTTTGGAGATAATGCACTGATTCGCTACAAACGTCTGCGTCTCATCGTTGACCTGGAACAAATGAGCGACGAGGAAATCAAAACCCTGGACCGGCTGGGAACGACTCATCGATACCAGAGCATTCTTGATGTCGATATTCCGGAAGTCGTCATCCCGGTCGCACCAGGTCGAAATATTGCTGTGATCGTTGAAGCGGCCGTCCGTAACCATATTCTGGCCATGAACGGTTACCATGCTGCCGAAGATTTTATGGCCCGACAACAAGAACACATCAAGCACAAGGATTAAATGAAACTCATCATTATCAGCGGCCTTTCCGGCTCGGGAAAAAGTATCGCCCTCAACGTACTCGAAGACCTGGAGTATTACTGTATTGATAACCTGCCCACCGGCATGTTGACCAGCCTGGCCGATGAAATTTTGAACAACAAACTGAATACCTATGAGCATTTTGCCGTGGGCATCGATGCCCGTAACTTGCCAGGGGAGTTACAACAATTCCCCCAGACTATCGAGAACCTCAAACGCCAGGATCTTGAATGTGAGATCTTTTTTCTCGAAGCCGAAGACAACACCCTGATAAAACGCTTTAGCGAAACACGTCGCAAGCACCCGTTAACCAATCGTAATATTTCTCTCAAGGAGGCCATCCAGCAGGAACGCTACTTGCTGGAGCCCATCAGTAATCATGCGGATCTATGCCTGGATACTTCGCATACTACCATTCATCAGTTACGTGACCTGGTAAAACAGCGGGTCATCAGTACTGACGACCATCAAAGTATGTCGATACTGTTTGAGTCATTTGGCTTCAAGCATGGTATCCCGGTCAATGCAGACTTTGTTTTTGACGTGCGCTGCCTGCCAAACCCACACTGGGAGACTGCACTTCGCAATAAAACCGGAAAAGACAAAGAAGTTATTGAATTTCTGGAAAAATCTGATGAAGTCGATAAACTAGTGGAAGATATCTATCAGTTCCTCGACGGCTGGCTGGGCAGCTTTGAGACTGACAACAGGAACTACATGACGATTGCTATAGGGTGTACAGGCGGGCAACACCGCTCTGTCTATATGGTAGAAAAGTTGGCTAAAATGTTTAACCAAAAACGAAATGGCGTTATCACCCGTCACCGGGAGCTTTCATGAGCGTAGGCCTGTTGATTATTACCCATGATGGGATCGGCAACAGCTTGATGAAAACAGCCTTATCCATTATTGGTCATTGTCCACTGGAAGTCGAAATCATCTCGGTACCACTGAACTGCAATCCCCAGCGCCAGAATGAAAAGGCGCTGAAACTGGCAAGTCAGCTCGATTCCGGTGATGGTGTCCTGATCCTGACTGATCTATACGGTTCGACACCCAGTAACATAGCCCGCTCGGTTAACGTGGCGCGTGCCGTCAATCTCGACAAGTCTATGCTCATCTCGGGTGTGAACCTGCCGATGCTGGTGCGTATTCTTAATTATCCTGACCTTGACCTGAAAGCCATGGCACAAAAAGCGATTAGTGGTGGCCAGCAAGGCGTTATCAACTCATGACGTGACTCAACATGATCCACCAACAGGTAGAAATAATTAATAAACTCGGACTACATGCCCGTGCCGCGGCTAAATTTGTTACCACTGCTTCAGGCTTCGATGCCAATATAGAACTTGGCCGCGGTGAGCAGAAAGTCAACGGTAAAAGTATTATGGGCGTCATGATGCTGGCCGCCGGACAGGGCACCCAACTCGACCTCTACGTAGACGGTAATGACGAACAACAGGCTAGCGAGGCATTGATAGCGCTTATTAATAACCGTTTTGATGAAGCCCAGTAATTCCTGAGCACCAATAGCAGAACTCCATCACTCCCATTTCATCGGGTTCCCTGTTACACTTTAGTAGAACCTCTACAGGGGCCAGCTGATGTCAGCCACGATAGAAAAAGAAGAAGCCAAAGATATCCTGCAAGCCTTCATCGAAGCTATTCATGAAGCTGACATCGATCGTATTGATGAATTGCTGGAGGACATGCATCCTGCAGAAATTTCCCACCTGCTTGAATCCCTGCCGGTCAATGATCGTGAAGTCATCTGGCAACATATTCCCTCTGAACTGGGTGGTGAAATCCTGCTGCATCTGAACGATGAGGCGCGTGCCAGCTTTATCAGTAAAATGGAACCGGCCGAACTGGTTGCCGCCACCGAAACCCTGGAAACCGATGATCTGGCCGACATCCTGCCTGATATCCCCCGTGATATCAGCCATGAACTACTGCTCTCCATGGAGCAGGAAGACCGTGAGCAACTGCGCTCGGTACTGTCTTACCCGGAGGACTCAGCCGGCGGCCTGATGGATCTCAACACAGTGGTGGTACGCGCTGACACCACGCTGGATGTGGTCCTTCGTTATCTGCGTCGTCTTGGTGAGATCCCGGAACACACCAATAACCTGTTCGTCGTGGATCGCGATGGCATCTACCAGGGCAGATTAGCACTGACCGATCTACTGATAAATGAACCCGCCTGTTACGTGCATGAAATCATGCAATATGATGATGAAGGAATTCCTGCCGACATGTCGGCACGTGACGTGGCTATCCTGTTTGAGCGCCGCGACCTGATCACCGCGCCGGTGGTCAATGAAGAGGGCTTACTGCTTGGTCGTATCACCATTGATGACGTAGTTGACGTAATTCGTGATGAAGCTGATCACTCGCTGATGAGTATGGCTGGCCTGAATGAAGAAGAGGACATGTTCGCCCCCGTGATCACCAGCACACGGCGACGTTCAGTCTGGTTAGGTATCAACCTGATGACGGCATTTCTTGCTTCATGGGTGATTGGCCAGTTTGATCAGACCATTGAAAAACTGGTTGCACTTGCGATCCTCATGCCTATCGTCGCCAGCATGGGTGGCATCGCCGGTAGCCAGACGCTGACCCTGGTGATACGCGGCATGGCATTGGGTCAAATCGGCAGCAGTAACGCGCGTCGCCTGGTCGTTAAAGAAGCCCTGGTCGGGGTCTGGAACGGTCTCATCTGGGCAGTGGTGATCGCCGGTGTTGCAGGGCTGTGGTTCGACAGCCTGAAACTTGCCATTATCATTGCAGCAGCAATATTGATAAACCTGGTTATCGCAGCACTCAGCGGTGCCACGATTCCGCTCATATTGAAACGCTTGGGTGCAGATCCCGCACTATCCGGCACCGTGGTCTTAACCACGGTAACCGATGTCATCGGTTTCCTGGCGTTTCTGGGACTGGCTAGCCTGTTTCTGGTTTAATAACCAATCCTGTAAATCAGGAATAATAACTATAACAACCGACTATCAAGGACAGAAAATTGTCAGGTTTAAACGATATCAAGTTAACACCCAAACAAACTATCATCGCCCTGCTCTTCATCGTATTGATACTGGCAACACTTGGTTTGCGGTTATCCTTTAGCAACAAGGCAACCCAACTGGCAGGCCCCAATTTTATTGTTGCCACTGATGAAATGGCGGTAATGGTTTACAACACTGATCTTTACCGGCTTGATAGCAAAGGGAATATTTTACAAAAAGTTTCCTTTGAACAACTTGGCATGGGTAACAAAGCAGCCGATATTCAGTTGCTAGACAAGCACCGCTTTATCATTGGAGACTGGGAAAATGAACGAATCCTGAGTTGTGATTTCAGGACCGTTGACTGCATTTCACTAACCCGGGGACTTGGCAAACAACTCGGCAACTTTTTTAAATTTCATTACAACCAGGCGCAGCACGAGATATTCATTGCCGATACGGATCGGCATCGTATCCTGCATTATGATACTGGATCACACCAGGTCAATGTCATCAGTGATCGCAAACAGTTTATTTACCCGAACCATCT
>JASFOS010000105.1:0-7242 GCA_050116415.1 Thioalkalispiraceae bacterium | reverse complement strand
CCACGTGCCACCAGGCTTTGCCGGCCATAATCACGGCTGAAAATCTCCAGCAAGCTGCTGGTGTCCCGATAAGGCCGGGCATGTAAAACATAGCCATGCTGAAGCTCTACTTTAGACATGATCAGGGTTTACAACTCGTCGGTGTACCCCAGGCTTTGCAAGGCGCGTTCATCATCCGACCAGCCTTCCTTGACCTTCACCCATAACTCCAGGTGAACACGGCGCTCGAACAGGCGTTGCATATCTTCGCGGGCCTGGCTGCCGACTTTTTTAAGTTGCTGACCTTTTTTACCTATGACGATAGCTTTCTGGTTCTCGCGCTCAACCCAGATCAGGGCGTTAATTACCAGGCGTTCACCCTGTTCCTTGAACTGTTCTATTTCGACGGTAATGTTGTACGGCAACTCCTGGCCGAGGGTGCGCATTAATTTTTCACGTACAATCTCGGCCGCCAGGAACCGGGAACTACGATCGGTAATCTGATCTTCGGGATAGAAAGGTTCTGATATATCCAGGAAACTTTCCAGCAAGGACTCAAGCTCGGTGACATTGGTGTTTTTCAACGCGGAAATCGGGATAATGTCCTTGAAATCATGCTTTTCAGCCATTTGCTGCAGAAACGGCAACAAGTCTTCCTTGTTTTCAAGCCGATCAACCTTGTTGACCGCAAGCACGACCGGCACCGTGGATTGCTTGATGCGTTTCAGCACCATTTCATCCTCGTCTGTCCATTTCAATGCTTCGATGATAAATACAATGGCATGGACATCATCGAGAGTACTGGTTGCAGCACGATTCATGTAACGATTGATAGCCTTGCCTGCTTTTTGGTGAATGCCGGGGGTATCGACATAGATGATCTGCGAGCTATCAGTGGTTTTAATACCCAGCAAACGGTGTCGCGTCGTTTGCGGTTTACGTGAAGTAATACTCAGTTTCTGACCAAGGATATGATTCAACAGGGTTGATTTGCCAACATTGGGGCGACCAACCAGTGCCACGTAACCACAACGGTAATTATCAGTTTTGTTCATCTGCAATAATTTCCAGGATTTTTTTAGCCGCGGCCTGTTCGGCCTTGCGTCGACTGCTACCGGTAGCTGTTTGCTTTAAATTACGTTCTTCAACATAACATTCAACTTCAAAGGTCTGGTTATGTGCTTCGCCACCGGTTTTTAACACGTTATACACGGGTAAGGCAGCCGCTTCTGCCTGGAGGATTTCCTGTAACTGGGTTTTGGGATCTTTTTCAGCTTTTGTAGGGTCACAAGCCTTGAGTTTTTCCTCGTAGAACTGCAACACGAATTTCTCAGCCTGCTGGATATCGCTATCCAGGTAGACTGCGCCGATCAGGGCTTCAAACGTATCGGCCAGTATTGAGCTTCTGCGATAACCGCCACTTTTAAGTTCACCGCTGCCGAGCCTCAGGTAATCACCTAGCTCCAGCTTCCGCGCAATGGATGCCAGCGTATCACCTTTTACCAGGCTGGCGCGCAGACGACTGAGCTGCCCTTCCTGGGCCCTGGGAAAACGCTGGTAGAGTTCCTTGCTGATAACGAAACCCAGGATCGAGTCGCCGAGAAATTCCAGGCGTTCGTAATTATTACTGGATGTACTACGATGTGTCAGCGCCAGTTTTTGTAACCGTTTGTCTTGAAACGTGTAACCTATACGCTTGTCGAGGGCATCCAGTTTTTCCATTACTTACTTGGTACTTCTATCGATGTGTTGAACATGACAACGACATCCAGGTTACCGATCAGTTTTTCCCTGACTTCGTAGTCCACTTCGATGGTCATGGCGCCGTTTGACCTGTCGATATAAATATCGTCCTTGGTAACATCGGTGACCATGTTGATATCCAGTCGCTTGAGCAGCATGCTTTTGATTTTTAATGGCGACATTTTGCCGATATTATGTTCATTTTCCAGCGACGCCAGTGATGACTTGACGGAAAAGCCGTCCAGATAAATGGGAAGTAATTTCAGGGTAACCAGCGTTACGATGGCGATCAGCGCAAACACAAATACCCAGCCTATAGCTGTCATCCCCTTTTGTTTACCGACTTGTTTCATTACACCCTCCTTTTCAGCAGTAGCATGCTAATTAATTATAGTACCGACCCTGCCTAACTGTGGCCATTCGCCCCAGCGCCAGTTCATCCAGATTACAAAGGCTTTTCCCACCAGGTTCTGTTCTGGCACGAAGCCCCAGTAGCGACTATCACGACTGTTATCGCGATTGTCCCCCATTACAAAATATTTATTCTCTGGCACCGTGATGACGAAATCAGCGGCCGGTATCCCGTTATTGACGATGATCTTATGCGTGACATCCTCATAACTTTCTATGAACTGCTTGAACGGATAAAAATCCACCATGTATTGGCCATCAGGCTGTTGTTCTGCCGGCTTGTCATTAATATAGAGTACTTTATTATAGTAGGCGATCTTATCACCCGGTACCCCGACAACACGTTTGATATAGTCGATCGACGGGTTTTCAGGGTAACGAAATACGATCACATCGCCACGTTCCGGATCAGCAATGTCGATGAATTTATTATTCAAGACAGGTACGCGTAAACCGTAAGAAAACTTGTTCACCAGGATAAAATCGCCGATCTCGAGCGTGGGTAACATCGAGCCTGAAGGAATACGAAATGGTTCGGCGATAAAGCCCCTCAGCAGCAATACAACAATGAAAACGGGAAATAAAAACTTGGCATACTCGATAACAACAGGCTCTGGTTTTTCCTCGCCTTCACTGATTCTGTTCCTGGCAAACCATAAGTGATCAACCAGCCAAATAACGCCTGTAACCAGTGATCCGATTACTAGGATCAGTGCAAAATCTATATTCATTTATCTTTTCCTGTGTTCAACACGGCAAGAAAGGCTTCCTGTGGAATCTCGACGCTTCCAACCTGTTTCATCCTCTTTTTACCTGCTTTTTGTTTTTCTAACAGTTTACGTTTACGCGTAATATCACCACCATAACATTTTGCCGTTACGTTCTTGCGTAACGCCTTGACGTTGGTCCTGGCGATAATCTTTGCACCAATGGTCGCCTGGATGGCAACCTCGAATTGCTGACGCGGAATTATCTCCTTCATTCTCTCTGCCAATGCACGGCCTTGCGATACAGACTGGTCACGATGCACGATACTGGACAAGGCATCGACCTTGTCGCCATTGATCAAGATATCGAGTTTCACCAGGTCCGCGGGCTGGAATCGTACAAATTCGTAGTCCATCGAGGCGTAGCCGCGACTGGTTGATTTCAGGCGGTCAAAGAAATCAAGTACGATTTCGTTCATCGGGATCTCGTATTCGATCGAAACCTGGTTACCCAGGTATTGCATTTTTTTCTGTACCCCACGCTTTTCGACGCAAAGGGTAATAACATTACCGACATATTCCTGTGGCACCAGGATGTTGGCACGCACGATCGGTTCACGAATTTCCTTGATGTAATTGGGCTCCGGCAGCATCGAGGGATTTTCTATCTTGATAATCTCACCCTTGGTGTCCTCCACTTCGAACACAACCGTCGGAGAAGTGGTGATCAGGTCCAGATCATACTCGCGTTCCAGGCGTTCCTGGATGATTTCCATGTGCAGCATGCCAAGGAAACCACAACGAAAACCAAACCCCAGTGCGGTCGAGGTTTCCGGCTCGTAGAACAGCGCCGCATCATTCAGGCGCAGCTTGGCCAGTGCTTCGCGCAGATCTTCGTAATCATCACCCGAGACGGGAAACAAGCCGGCAAATACCCGGGGTTGTACCGGTTTAAATCCTGGCAAGGCATTTTCAGCGGGTTTGCCAGCATCGGTGATGGTATCACCAACCGGGGCACCATCAATTTCCTTAATGCCGGCAATCATGTAACCGACTTCGCCGGCCTTGAGGGTATCCATTTCACGGCGTTTAGGAGTGAAGATGCCCACGTTATCAACCTGGTAGTCACGTCCCACCGACATGATACGAATCTTTTGTTTTTTACTGATTGAACCATTGACCACGCGGATCAGGGACACCACGCCCAGGTAATTATCGAACCATGAGTCAATAATCAGCGCCTGTAACGGCGCATCAATGTTCCCCTCGGGTGACGGTACCAGGCGCACAATATCTTCCAGTAACTGGTCGATGCCCTCGCCGGTTTTGGCGGACACCCGCGTCGCGTCAGTCGCTTCGATGCCAATAATTTCCTCGATTTCCTGGCTGACCCGTTCCGGCTCGGCGGCAGGCAGGTCAATCTTGTTGAGCACCGGGACGACTTCCAGTCCCTGCTCGATGGCGGTATAGCAGTTGGCCACACTCTGTGCCTCTACCCCCTGCGAAGCATCCACCACCAGCAGTGCCCCTTCACAGGCAGCCAATGAGCGTGAAACTTCGTAGGAAAAGTCCACATGCCCCGGGGTATCGATAAAGTTGAGCTGGTAGGTCTCACCGTCACTGGCTTTGTAGTCCAGCGTCACACTCTGGGCCTTGATGGTAATGCCGCGCTCACGCTCCAGGTCCATGGAGTCCAGCACCTGCTCGGCCATTTCACGTTGCGTCAAGCCGCCACACACCTGGATAATGCGGTCCGCCAGGGTGGATTTGCCGTGATCAATATGTGCAATGATGGAAAAATTACGGATGTGACTTAAATCGCTCACAAATATTCCTAAAAAATAGTCTTTATACAGAAAAAAAGCGCCACAATAAGCGCCTCGAATGGTATTGCTCTATGCAGCCATGTAGCGGGCTGCATAGAGAATTGTAACGGAAATTAACCAAGCTAGAAATACTGTAGAAGTGCTTGTTTATCAAGAAAATACTGGCAGATCTCGGTCTCCCCGGACAGCAATACCGGAACACGTGTACCGTATTGCGCCTCCAACGCGGGATCACTGTCTATATCAACCACTTCGAGCGCAAACGGTCGTTCCGCTTGCAAGGACTGCAACTGGTGTTGCATGTCCTCACACAAATGACAACCTAAACGCGCATACAGCGTAAATGTCGGCCCTGTCACTAGTCAGGAACTTTCAGGGCCAGGAATTCGGGGCGACCATTGCGCTGAATCAGCACCGGTACCGACTTGCCCTCGGGCAGTGATTTGACCAGTTTGTTAAATTGCCCGGTATCCTTGATTTCCTGGTTATTCAACATCAGGATGATATCGCCGCGGCGCAATCCAGCATCTGCAGCCGGGCCTTCCTTGATTTGCTTGATGATAACGCCACGATTATCCACCTTGTTGCGCTCGCGTTGCGGCGCAGACAGGTTCTCGACCACCATGCCCAGGCGCCCCATTTCCATTGTCTGTGGCTGACCGCTTTCCTCGGCCAGTTCATCTTCAGAAGGTAATTCGCCTACCTTCACCCAGAGTGATTTTGTTTTTCCTTCACGGATCACTTTCACCTTGACCCTGGAGTTGACCGCCGTGTGCCCTACCGCCAGTGGCAGGTCCGATGAACGATATATTTCGCGGTCATCAAAATTCACCACCACGTCGCCGACTTTGAACCCGGCTTTTTCTGCGGGGCTGTCCTCGACAACGCGCAGGATAACCGCACCCCTGGGTTGCTTCATACCGAAAGACTCAGCCAGCTCGCGGTTAACATCCTGGATTAATACGCCCAGCCAGCCACGCGATACCTTGCCCTTGGTTTTCAGTTGCTTGACCACATCCATGGCGATATCAATGGGTATCGCAAACGATAAGCCCATGAAACCACCGGTACGGCTATAAATCTGCGAGTTAATACCTACAACTTCGCCATCAAGGTTGAATAAAGGACCTCCGGAATTTCCCGGGTTAATCGCCACGTCGGTCTGGATAAACGGTACGTAATTCTCACTGGGCAGGTTTCGTCCCATGGCACTGACTACCCCGACCGAA
Organism: Thioalkalispiraceae bacterium; assembly: GCA_050116415.1. Taxonomy (GTDB): domain Bacteria; phylum Pseudomonadota; class Gammaproteobacteria; order UBA6429; family Thiohalophilaceae; genus JARRJY01. The sequence continues at coordinate 1,347 of JASFOS010000105.1, read as the reverse complement.
ACCGAATGGTCAAAACCAAACGGTGAACCGATCGCCATGACCCATTCACCAACCTTGAGATTTTTTGATTCGCCAATCTTGACCGTGGGCAAGTTGTCCGCATCAATTTTTAAAACCGCCACGTCACTGCGTTCATCGCTGCCAACAACCTTGGCTTTTAACTCACGACGATCCGTGAGCCTGACGACAATTTCATCTGCATCACGAATAACATGATTATTGGTTACCACGTAACCGCCATCATCAATAATAAAACCGGAACCCAGTGATTTATTGGTAAACTCTTCAGGGCCATCACCTTCATCGCCAAAGAAACGTCTAAAAAAATCATCAAAGGGAGACCCTTCCGGAAATTCCGGTATCTCCATGCCGGGAGGAAAACGGTTTGAGCGTTTGATTTTCTGGGTAGTGCTGATATTAACAACTGCTGCTGAATTATCTTCTGCCAGCTTGGTAAAATCAGGTAGCTCACTCGCCATTAACCTGGCGTTAAAAAGCATAGCTACAAGTACAAATAAAAATAACCAAGAGCGTTTAGATATTAGCTGCATAACTCACCTTAAACTAATAATGGAAAATAATAATCTAGTTAATCAGTTTTCTTAGCATCACGGGCTGATAGCGTGCGTCATTGCTGATTTTTCTTGAAAAACGCCTCGTTAGTTTGATTGCAAGCACAAAACCAACGATAGCAAACCCAATAACCAGTAATTCCGATGCCTCAGTCAACAATAAGTTACTCACCCATTGGCCGAGCATAGCGAACACCAGCATCATGAGCAAAGGTACCAGGTAAACGATAAACGAACCGCTTAACAGTGCACTTTCCTGCAGGCCAATAATCACTTTGTCGCCGACCTGCAGGTTGAGGGTATTTTCAACGGTTATCTGGCTAACTTTTTGGCCAACGGTCCTGGAAAGTACAGCTGTGCCGCAGCCACTTTTCGCCTGGCAACTATTACAAGTTGATTGGCGCAAAACTTCGAGCCTTGCCCTGTTTTGCTCACAACCAATAACAGTCGCCGTTTCTTCAATCATGTGGCACCTTATTTTTGTTGAACCGCGTCACTGATCATTTTTATTGCGGCAAGCGGCGCTTCACCGACCACGGTAACATGATAACCATCGACTTGCCGGCCATGTGCGTGGACGGCACCCATGCGAGAACTTCCCATCAGGTTATCCTTGTTGCCTTCCATTTCTTTTTCAATAAACACCGATATGGATGATAACCCGTCACTGAAAACCATGTGTTCTACAGGCATTGAATTGGCCGGCATCATGGCTTTACGTTGCATGTCAGGCATAAAACCTGCCGGGAGGTTGCTGACATACCATTGTGACGTT
>JASFOS010000104.1:0-7570 GCA_050116415.1 Thioalkalispiraceae bacterium | reverse complement strand
GCCACGTTGTCTTCCAGCAAACCGATGGCGGCGACCACCGTTGACAGGATTACCATGTAGATGAAGTTATTATCCAGGGTCGAGCCCGATACGATGCTACTATATAGCTCTTCACGACTGCGGGTTTTGGCGCGCCGTTTTTTATCTTCTTCATCCACTTCGGGATAGGGCAGGGTGGCTTCCACCGGGGTGATGATGATACGGGCATTTTCCGCTGACTCCAGTACCGACTGCAGGGCATCGATGACTTTTTGCTGGTTTTCCGGTCTTACCAGCATGCACATACCACAGCGGGTATCCTCTTCATCCGCGCTGGCGGTGCTCCAGTAACAGAGAATCTCATGTTGCTCGGCGATGCTTTTCACCGTCGCGGCGTGACCACAGTCTGCAATGACTTCAATAATGCGCATTGATCTGCCAGCTACCTCGCCGTCGGACGCTGTAATGCGCTTTCCACTTCATCGCGCTTGTCTTTGCCAACCAGTAGTTCAACCAGGGTCAGGGCAAAATCCATCGCGGTGCCCGGGCCTCGCGAGGTAACCACCTTGCCGTCCACCACCACCGGGCTTTCACTGTAGGTCATGTTTTGCGCCGGGAACTTGTCCAGTGCACCCGGAAAACTGGTGGCCTGTTTATTATCCAGCAAGCCGGCGCTGGCCAGCACCCTGGGTGCGGCACAGATCGCGGCGGTAAACTTGTTCTGCTCGCCGAGATTTTTCAGGATCTGGTGAATGCGTTGATCGGCATTGAGATGATCGGCGCCGGGCAGGCCACCGGGCAGCACCACCATGTCGAACTCGCGATCCAGCACCTGGTCAAGGGTGGTCTCCGGCAGCAGGGTCATGCCCCGGCCGGCTTTCACCGGTTGGTCATCAAGGCCCGCGGTAACCACTTCTATGCCGGCGCGGGTCAGCAGGTCGGTGATGGTGACCGCTTCTAGTTCTTCACAGCCCTGGGCGAGGGGGACGAGGACGCTTGCCATGCGAATCTCCTTTGCTCACGAATCTGGATCAGTTCTGATACGGGTACCAGGCGGATACCCAGCTTTCTGGCCTGTGGCAGCCATTGCTCAAGCACCTTGAGTGTTAATTGATAAGGATGGCCAATCGCAATGGCGCTGCCTTTCTGTTTAGCTCGCTTAACCAGTTTAGCCAGTTGCGCCTGGATAAATGTCTCGTCTTTAAAGTGATCCAGGAAAATGTCACGACTCACACCATGAATGCCATGATCGCGGGCATGCTTGATGGCAACACTTTCACTGGTGGTACGGCTGTCGACGAAATACATGCCCTGTTTCGATGATGCCTTCATCACCACGTCCATCAACATGTCACTGCGGGTCAACAGGCTGCCCATATGATTATTAAAGCCTTTCACATGCGGTATCGCGGCAAAATTATGCTTGATGGTTTCCGCGATCTTTTGCTCTGTCATGCATTGTGTCAAACCACCAGGGCCCAGTTTTTTTGATTCATCGGACTCCATCGGCATATGTAACATCACTTCCTGTTGATGTTGATTGGCCAGCTCGGCCAGTTCCACGGCATGTGGCGAGTGTGGCAAAAACGCAAAGGTCAGGCGCGCCGGTAACTGCACCGCCTGCTTGCCATACTTATAACGGTAACCGAGGTCGTCGATAATGATACTGACTACCGGCAGCAAGGCCGTGTGTTGCTGCTCACTGGCCGCAGAGAGATGAACCGGAAGCAACATAATAAAAAGGCACTGCCATAACAGCAGTGCCTTGTTGAATGTTGTCTTGAACACAGTCATTTATTTTCGCGTACTGAGCAGGTGTAGTCCTTTCAACAGGTTCAATGCCTCGTACAAATGATAGTCCTCACTGGCCAGGTTGCCATTTTCTTCCACCGTTTTCGCCTGCTTGTCTTTCTTCTTGTTGCCATTGGCTAAATGACCCTCAAGATCAGCTTCGGTTAACGGTTTGACACCATTGTCTTCATTTTCAGTCAGCTTGAGATTTTTCAGCTTGATATCCGGCTCAATGCCTTCCGCCTGGATAGAGCGCTTGTTCGGCGTGTAATAGCGTGCCGTGGTTAATTTCAGGGCCGTATCATTACCCAGCGGTACCACGGTTTGTACCGAACCCTTGCCAAAGGTACGCGAGCCCATGATCACCGCGCGCTTGTGATCCTGTAAAGCACCGGCAACAATTTCTGACGCCGATGCCGAACCACCATTCACCAGCACCACCATCGGCGCACCGTTGAGCATGTCACCCGGGCGCGCACTGTGTGCCATGCGGTTTTCGTCACTGCGTCCTTCCACGCTGACGATCCCCCCCTGGTTGAGGAAAGTATCGGACACGGCTACCGCGGCATCCAGCAAACCGCCCGGGTTGTTGCGTAAATCCAGTACCAGCCCTTTCAGCTGGTCATCGTTTTCTTTTTTCAGGCTGACGATGGCCTTGACCAGGTCGGCGCCGGTGCGCTCCTGGAACTGGGAAATCCGCACGTAACCATAGCCGCTTTCCAGGGTACGGCTCTTGACGCTTTTCACCCGGATAACCGCCCGGGTGATAGTCACCACCAGCGGCTTGTCTTCGCCTTCACGGGAAATGGTCAGGGTGATCTTGGAACCGGGCTTGCCGCGCATGATCTTGACCGCGTCATCCAGGTTCATACCTTTAACCGGTTTGTCATCCAGGCGGATGATCATGTCGCCGGCCTTCACACCGGCACGTTGCGCCGGGGTATCGTCGATGGGCGACACCACCTTGACGAACCCGTCTTCCATGCCAACCACGATACCCAGTCCACCAAACTCGCCGCGCGTTCCAACGCGTAAATCGTTGAACGCATCTTTATTAAGGTAGGTTGAGTGGGGATCCAGCCCGGTCAACATGCCGCGAATGGCGTTTTCCAGCAGAACCTTGTCCTCGACTTCCTCGACATAATTTTCCTTGATCTTGCCGAACACTTCGCTCAGGGCCCGGATGTCCTCCAGCGGCAAGCGCGCGCTAGAGTTGTTCGTTCTTTCCGCCAGCACGCCACTGCCCACCGTCAGGGATACCCCAAGCGTCAATCCAGTCAGTAAAATCAATAGGTTACGGGTAAAGCCGTTCATTGCCATCATCTCCTGTGGCGTACTGAAAATTCAGTTACTTTCTTAAAAAATCTGTTTACGTGCTTGATATTACAGCAATCTTTAGGTGTGAACACCTGCTAAGTCCAATAATGAGCCAGTCCGTTTTGTTTTTCAATCCACGGCCTGTCAACTACGTCGCTTTTTGCCGCACCATTTTCCCGGGTTGGTCGGCCGGCCGTTGTGGCGAATTTCAAAATACAGGCCGCTATGTTGCTGGCCACCACTGTTGCCGATACTCGCGATCACTTCGCCGGCCTCCACCCAGTCACCGGTTTCCTTGTAGAGGCTCTGGTTATGGCCATACAGGCTCATATAGCCATCGCCATGATCGATGATCAACAACAGGCCGTAACCACGCAGCCACTCCGCATAGGCGACCCGGCCACGCGCCACCGCGTGCACATCCCGACCCTGTGGTGCGTGGATCAGGATGCCGTTCCAGTTCAGGCGCCCGGCGCTGCGCCGGGCGCCAAACAGGTTGTTGATTTTTCCCGCCGCCGGCCATTGCAGCTTGCCACGCAAACGGGCAAACGGGATCGACTCATCCGGTACCTTGAGTAACTCGGGCATCACCTCGCGAATCGCCTGCAGTAATTGCTGGATCTGTTGTTCATTTTCGCGCAACTGGCTCAGCTGTTTGCCCTTGGTATTGAGTTCCTGCTTCAAGCGCGCGACGATGCCGGCACGGGTTTTATATTCTTTTTCCAGTTCCTGCTTTTGCGCCAGTTCCTGTTTTTTTAGCTTGCCCAGTACGCGCTGTTGATGCTCAATCTTGACCTTGACCGTATCAAGTTGGCGGATGGTCTTGAGCGCCTCTTCAATGCGTTCGGTGCGGGCACGGTTGAAATAATCGTAGTAGGTCATCACCCGGCTCAGCGCCGCCGGGTCCTGCTGGTTAAGTAACAGTTTCAGGTATTCCTGCTGGCCATTGATATAGGCGGTACGTAATTGCTGGCCAAGCAGGGCGCGGTGACTGGCCATGTCCTTTTCGTGCTGGCGCTTTTCGCTGAACAGTTTTCTGAGCTGGCGCTTCTGTCGTGCCAGCTTGCGGTTGATCTGCTTGATGTTATTGACCCGCTTGCCAATCGCCACCTCGGTTTTCTCGAGTTGCCTGTTAACCGAGGTATGCAAACTGCGCGTGGAATCAATTTCCTTGCGCAATGAGCTGATGGTCTTACGCAGTTTCTCCAGCTCGGCCTTTTTCTGCGCCCGTTCATGATCGGTAAGTTGTGCCTGTACCGGCACGGACAACAAAAGGATGGCCGTAAACAGGAAAAAAGCAATGTGGTAACGGTAAAACAGAAGCTATCCCCCTTATCGGTGGGGGATAGTTATACCATTAAATGAAGCTGGTTTGTGCCTCATCTTCAACCGGCTTGATCAGCGAGTGGCCGTTCATTTCGTTGGGCTGTTCGATGCCCATCAGGTAAAGCATGGTCGGGGCAATATCAGACAGGGCACCGGTGGGTTCCAGTTCTGCTTCACGCCCGATATAAATCAACGGCACCGGGTTGGTGGTGTGCGCGGTATGCGCCTGGCCGGTTTCATGGTTCTGCAACATTTCCGCATTGCCATGATCCGCGGTAATCAACATTTCACCGCCCACTGAACGGATACTTTCCACCACCCGCGCCAGGCAATCATCGATCGCCTCGATGGCCTTGACGGTGGCTTCGAAGTTGCCGCTGTGGCCCACCATGTCCGGGTTGGCATAGTTGCAGATGATCACATCATACTTGCCGCTCTCGACGGCCCCGACCAGCTTGTCAGTCAACTCCGGGGCGTTCATTTCCGGCTGCAGATCATAGGTGGCCACATTGGGTGAATTCACCAGGATACGATCTTCGAATTCAAACGGCTCTTCACGCCCGCCATTAAAAAAGAAGGTGACATGGGCATACTTCTCGGTCTCCGCGATACGCAGCTGGTGCATGCCCAGCGAGGAAATATATTCACCGAACACGTTGTGCAGCCGATCGGGCGGATAGGCCACCGGGATATCGTAGTCGGCGTTGTACTCGGTCAGGCTGACGAAGCTGGCCAGCTTCGGCACCACCTCGCGCTCGAAACAATCGAAGTCCGGCTCGATAAACGGCCGGGTAATTTGGCGCGCACGGTCCGAGCGGTAATTCATGAACACCATGACATCACCGTCCTCGATCTTCACCGGTTCGCCGTCGGCACCGAGGATCGCCGTGGCCTTCACGAATTCATCGGTTTCGTCGCGGCTGTAAGCCAGCTCCAGGCCCTGCATGGCCGACTCGGCCTGGTAATCGGCCTTGCCCTGGGTAATCAGGTCGTAGGCACTCTGGATACGCGGCCAGCGATGATCGCGATCCATGGCGAAATAGCGACCAATGATCGAGGCAAAGCTGCCACCGCCGATTTCCGCGAACTTGTCTTCCATCCTGGTAATGGATTCCGCGGCGCTTTTTGGCGCGGTATCGCGGCCATCGAGGAAGGCGTGCAGGTAAACCTTTTTCGCCCCCTGTTTCACCGCCAGCTCGGCCATGGCATGGATGTGCTCTTCGTGACTGTGCACGCCGCCGGGCGACAACAAGCCCAGAATATGCACGGCCTTGCCGTTTTCATTGGCTTTTTGCACCGCGTCCACCAACGTCTGGTTGCTGAAAAACGAACCGGTCTTGATGGAGCGGCTCACGCGGGTGTACTCCTGGTAGACCACGCGACCGGCGCCAAGATTCAGGTGCCCGACCTCGGAATTGCCCATTTGCCCGGCCGGCAGGCCTACTTCCGCCCCGGAACCGCGAATCAGGGTATGCGGGTAAGTGGCCCAGAGCTTGTCCCATAGGGGTTTGTGCGCGGCGGCAATCGCGTTGCCATCGGTTTCTTCTGAGTAGCCCCAGCCATCCAAAATGACCAGTAGCATGGGTTTAGCATTCAGTGACATAAAGTTAACTAGAGCTGTATTGGTTGCAATTGTTGACAGAGTTTAGACTTATTCTAACTCAAAACCCGCTGCATTTCTGCATCGCGGCCTCGCAAGTGCCTGCGATAAAATCAGGGTTTTTGCCATAAAACACTTCTCAAACGGTAGATTATTGTATAATGTTTTATTAATAAAGGGCAGTCAAAAAACAATATCAAGCATGTCCTTCTTTAACTAGCATTTTTAGCTGTACAGGTTTAAGTCTATGGAAGAAAACAGCGCAATAAACCTTCTCATGTCGCGTGATGATGATATCGATCGCGCCTCACGATCCCTGAAAGCCATGTCCCACCCGTTGAGGCTGAAAATCCTCTGTACCCTGGGTGACCAGGAAATCAGTGTTCAGGATATCGTGGAACATGTGGGTACTTCTCAAAGTAATATTTCACAGCATCTGGCCATTTTACGTGACAAGGGTATCCTCGACTCACGCAAAGATGCCAACCGTGTTTACTACCGGGTTGGCGACGCGCGCACCCTGCGCCTGATCGACATGATGCGTGAAGTCTTCTGCAGTAGTACTTGAGTTAGTCGGTAATCCTCTACCATACGCCTGACAAGTTATGGCGTAGTAGAATAGTATTGCTTTCAATATATACAAAGGCGAGGTATTTAAAATGACCACTGAACGTTTAATTCGCATCATGGCAGGTTTTGTTGTACTGCTGTCGCTGGGCCTGGGCGCCGAACACAGCCCGATTTTTCATAACGCTAACTGGTTATGGCTGACCGCGTTTGCCGGTTTCAACCTGTTCCAGAGTGGTTTTACCAAGTTCTGTCCACCCGAAATCCTGTTCAAGAAACTGGGCATCAAGTCCGGTGGTGGTTGCGGTAGTTAATCCAGGCCAATGTTGTCATTGCGTCTCACAAGAAGATAGAAATACATTTCATGGAAAACCTAGCCTCTTTTATTTCCAATAACCTGTTCCTGGTGGCCGCGCTGGTGGTTGTGCTGGTGATGTTGTTCCTGAATATTTTCGGCGCCCGCTTGCGTGGTTACCAGGCGGCTTCACCGTCCCAGGCGACACAGCTTATTAACCAGCAGGATGCCCTGGTACTGGATATACGCCAGGACAACGAATACCAGGCCGGCCATATTATTAACTCCAAGCATATCCCGTTAGCGTTTCTCAATGATCGGCTTGCTGATCTGGAAGCGTATAAAAACAAACCGATCATCACGGTTTGTCGTTCCGGTCACCGCTCGGCGCAAGCCTGTAGCAGCCTGAAAAAAGCCGGTTTTGAATCTGTCTACAATCTCAGTGGCGGTGTGATGGCCTGGGAAAGCGCCAACCTGCCACTGACAAAAAACTAGGAACTGAATCGTTATGCCAGATGTTGTCATGTACAGCACCGGACACTGCCCCTATTGTGTTCGCGCCAAGATGTTACTCAACCAGAAAGGGATCGAGTTCACCGATATTCGCGTCGATGTTGATCCGGAACGCCGCAGCGAAATGGTACAACGCAGCGGCGGTGTTACCAGCGTGCCACAGATTTTTATCGATGATTATC
>JASFOS010000103.1:0-7670 GCA_050116415.1 Thioalkalispiraceae bacterium | reverse complement strand
ACTACCGCATAGCCAAGTACACTGAGCCTCGCCGGTACCCATGACAGGATATAAAACAGGCGCTGATTGGCCTGAGCATATTCCGGGGATTGATTTTCGCTGGCACGGTTTTGTATGTCACTCAAACGGAATAACAGTGCGCCGGCCGGGCCAAGCAGCACGAACCAGAAGATAACGCCCAGCATCCGGACATTTCCCTGAATGAAGATCGCTTCTTTGACCTGCTGCCCTACCTCGGCAGGTTTACCGTTTAACACCTGGCCGGTAATTTTTTCAGCATGATGGCTGGCGCCTTCCGCATCATCCTGCTCAACATCATGCAGGTAAGCCTGTACATCTTCATCCAGGTCATCCGGGCCTATGCTGTAGATCAGCACCAGGGTTGCAAACAGGAATCCAATAAGCGCAAAAAAATCATACAGGGCATTACCGATTATCGCCGTCACCAGGAAAACCAGGCCAAAGACCAGTACGACGGTAACGGCGCTATCACGGAAGGAGGCGTTTTCCAGCTTGCCATATAACCACTGTTCATAACGCGTAAACCACTGGTAGTCACGCCAGTGCGAGATAGGCTTGTAAAAAGTCTCTACACCTAGAGCAATCATGATGGCGATAAAATTCATGGTGTATTCCTGTTAGTTGGTTCAGGCTATTTTATTTTCTGTGTTATTTATCCGCGACCATTCAAATGCCGGTCCCGGATCAGTTTTACGCCGGGGTGCGATATGACAGTGACCCACGATATTGTTTGTGGTTAACCGCGGGTAACTAGCCTGCAGTACCGCGATAACCGAATTCAGTGCTTGATACTGTGCATCAGTATAGGGCTGGTCATCAGTCCCCTCCAGCTCGATACCTATAGAATAGTCATTGCAACGCTGCCTGTCTTTATAACAGGACTCCCCGGCATGCCATGCCCGTTTATGAAACGGCACGAACTGGGTAATTATACCATCCCGGCTGATCAATAGGTGAGATGAGACCTGCAGGTGCCTGATTTCTTCGAAATAAGGATGTTGGGCAGGATCCAGCTGGTTGGTAAAAAACTGCTCTATATAGCCACCGCCGAACTCTCCGGGCGGCAGGCTGATGCCATGTATCACCAGTAACGAGATATCATCACTATCCGGCCTGTCATCACAGTTGGGCGAATCCAGCTGGATCGCGGGTGATAATATGCCGTTTATGATCTGCATGAGCTTACCTGTATTGAGCCTAGTGACTACTGAGTCCTTTAAATACCATATCGGTAAAACTGATGATACCGACAATTTTCCTGTTTTCCAGCACCGGGGCGCGTGACAGGCCGAATTTCTCAAACATGCGGGCACAATACCGAATATCCATCTCCGGATCGACCGAGATCACCGGCTTGCTCATCACCTCGTAGACATTGACCCGGTCCGGAGAACGATCCTGCGCCAGTACCTGCTTGGCAATATCGGACATCAGTACCACGCCATATTCATCATCATCGTGTCGCTTGTCGATAATCAGGCTCTTGGTTTCCGTATGCTTCATGGTTGCCAGTGCCTCGCTGACTGTCATCATGCCATCAATAATATCGACATCTGTTTTCATGACGTCTTTGACGCGAATAATTTTTCTCGTTGTCATAGTTCCTCCTCAACCACTCCACTCAGTAGTTCAACCTGGTGGGCAACCCCCACCGCGTCTTCTACGTTAATCTGAAAAGCTATCCCGGTACCGGGCTTTTTATCAAACTCCCCGACATCGGCAATCTTTTCCAGAATTTTTCGCGACAAGTGCTCTTCAACCAGCATCAACAACATGTCACGCTGGGTTTCCAGCGTTAGTCCGAAAAAGGTTTTGCTTTTCTTGATGCCTTCGCCACGAGCCTGGTTGATGACTGTCATTCCGGTGGCCCCTTCACTGCGTGCCGCCTCCATCACGTCATCGGTTTTACTGTCTTCAACTAGCGCTATGATTAACTTGAAGTGCATTCGTCACCTCCTGTTTTATGTTTCGTTGCCTGAGTTTCGTCTAACCCACCAGTGGGTGAGTTGCGCATAAGCCATCACGGTAATCATCGGGAACAGGCTGGCAAAGGCAATCAAGCCAAACCCATCCAGTAACGCACTGCGCCCCGGCACCGTATTGGCCAGCCCCAGCCCCAGAGCAGTAACCAGCGGTACCGTGACCGTCGAGGTGGTTACACCGCCAGAGTCATAGGCCAGCGCAATAATCAAACGCGGCGCATAAAACGTCTGGATGATGACAAAGATATAACCCGCGATAATGTAATAATGTAAGGGCGTACCGCTGACAATACGATAGGTCCCCAGCGCAATACCTATACCGACGCCGATGGCCACTGCGGTGCGTAGTCCCCAGGGGTTGATGGTACCGGCCGATACCTGTTGCGCCTTGATGGCGACGGCCAGTAATGAAGGTTCGGCGATGGTGGTGGAAAAACCGATCGCCGCGGCAAACAGGTAAACCCAGTAATAATCCTGCCAGCTGACCTGTTCCAGCGTCTTGTTAAGGTCTGGAAAAATAAACGCGGGGTCGGTTAACTGCCGGGCCATGACCTCGCCCAATGGAAACAGGGCTTCTTCCAGCCCAACCAGGAAAAATGCCAGGCCAAGCAGTACCAGCACGAAACCAAAGATGACGTTTTTCAAATGGGGGACCGCTTTACGTATCACCAGGAACTGAAAACCAAAAATGATACCGGCAATCGGCAATACATCACCGATGGTACTGATGAACACCGTAACGAGATGACGTAGTAATTCCATCAAATCACCATCCCGTAACCCATCACGAATATCATCGGCGTTAATGAAGCAAAGGCAATTAAGCCGAAGCCATCGACCATCGGGTTACGCCCCTTGATACTGGAAGCCAACCCGACACCCAGTGCCGTTACCAGTGGCACGGTAATCGTCGAAGTGGTCACGCCACCCGAATCATAGGCAATACCAATAATCTCCTTGGGCGCAAAACCGGTCATGATCACCACGCCGATATAACCGCTGATAATCAGGTACTGGATTGGCCAGCCACGCAGGATGCGTAATACGCCGATCAAAATCGCAATCCCTACCGAGATAGCCACCGTATAGCGTAACCCGGCGGCGTAGGACGCCCTGGCCGAGGGTAGGTTTTCTATTGCGCCCCCCAGTGCCGCCACTTCCGCGGCCTTGTCCGCTACCGCGATCAGTGCCGGCTCGGCGATGGTGGTGCCGAACCCCAGGCTAAAGGCAAAAACCAGCAACCAGAACAGGCTACCTTTGCGGGCAAAATCATAGGCCAGTGTTTCACCAATGGGGAACAGGCCGATTTTCAAACCTTCGACGAACAGGCTCAGGCCCAGTACCACCAGCACGGTGCCGACCAGCACGTTACTCATGTTGGGCAAGGGTTGTTGCAGAACCACCGCCTGAAAAAAAGCAATCACCAAAATGATGGGTAATAAATCGCGGAAACTGTCGGCGAGGATACTGAATATGCGTTTGGCCAGGCGAGTCACGAAAAGGTTTTCTCATTGTTTTTGATACAAGCACATTACACTATATATGAGTGTCTGTTAATATCAGTCACATCTGTACGTGACGCGTAAAACAAGAATCAAAAAAAGGGGCACGACCATGGATAACCTGATAAGCCAACTCACGGAATGGACCGGCAACCTGGCCGGGCAGCTCTGGGGCAGTAAACTGGCCGTTGCCATTCTGGTTGGAACCGGCCTTTACCTCACCCTGCGACTGCGCTTCGTACAGTTTCGCGGCTTTCGCCATTCCATCGAGTTAATCTCTGGCAAGTACGATAAGAAGGATGACCCGGGTGAGGTAAGCCATTTCCAGGCCCTGTCCACTGCCCTGTCCGCGACCGTGGGAACCGGGAACATTGCCGGGGTGGCTACCGCCATCGCACTTGGCGGGCCAGGTGCGGTGTTCTGGATGTGGATCACCGCGCTGGTGGGCATGGCGACCAAGTACGCGTCCTGCACCCTGGCACTGAAATTTCGACATTTCCACCCGGACGGCTCAGTATCCGGCGGCCCCATGTATACCCTGTTACATGGCTTGAATATGCCAAAGCTGGGAGCGCTGTTTGCCTTTTTTACCCTGGTGGCTTCGTTCGGTATTGGTAACATGGTGCAGGCCAACTCGGTCACCGATGGCCTGACCTATATTTTCCCGCATGCCACGGATTACAAGTTATTCATCGGCGTGGTGATCGCTATCATGGTGGGCCTGGTGATTATTGGCGGCATCAAGCGCATTGCCAAGGTCACCTCCCGCATCGTGCCGTTCATGGCGATTTTTTACTGCGGCGCGGCGCTACTGATCCTGTTGATCAATATCGAAAAAATTCCCGATGCCTTCCTGACCATTTTCAACCTGGCGTTGAACCCCTATGCCGCGGGGGGCGGCGCCATCGGTGCTGCCATTCAATATGGCGTGGCACGTGGCGTGTTTTCCAACGAGGCGGGACTGGGCTCGGCACCCATGGCTCATGCCGCGGCACGTACTAAAGAACCGGTACGGGAAGGCCTGGTGGCGATGATGGGGCCTTTCATCGATACCATTATTATCTGCACCATGACCGCGCTGGTGATCGTGATCATGGGCGCCTGGGGCGAGGCCCGCCCTGAAAACCTCAGTGGTGCCGCATTGTCAGCCTATTCATTCGAGCAGGCGCTGGGGCCGGTTGGCAGCTGGGTGGTTGGCTTTGGCCTGGTGTTCTTTGCCTACTCCACCATCATCGCCTGGTCCTATTACGGTGATCGTAGCGCGGAGTTTTTATTCGGTGCCCGTGCCATCCTGCCCTACCGGGTGATCTACACGGTACTGGTGGTGGTGGGCGCCTACGTGCCGTTACAACTGGTGTGGAATTTTGCCGACATCGCTAATATCCTGATGGCCGCGCCCAACCTGATCAGCCTGATATTGCTGGCAGGCCTGGTGAAAAGCCTTTCCGATGATTACTTCAAGCAACAGTAATAACGATTAATAGCGACTTTATGTTGATACACATTCCCAGAACCTATATCGATACCCAGGTTACCGCGGCACTTGAAGAGGATGTCGGTGACGGTGACATCACCGCCATGCTGATTCCTGAGAACAAACTGATCATGGCGGAAGTGATCTGCCGCGAGTCCGCGGTGTTATGCGGCAAGGACTGGTTCAACCTGGTATTTGAAAAGCTATCAGCAAACATTGAACTGCGCTGGCAGAAAAACGACGGTGATGAAATACAGCAGAATGAAGTCATCTGTGATCTTTCGGGACCTGCACGCGCCATTCTTACTGGTGAGCGCAGCGCGCTTAATTTTCTACAGACCCTGTCAGGCACCGCAACCACCACCCGGCAGTTCGCCAGGGCCATTGCCGACACCAACTGCCAGGTTCTCGATACCCGCAAGACCATTCCCGGCTATCGGCTGGCGCAAAAATATGCCGTGCATTGTGGAGGGGGCAGTAACCATCGCCTGGGTCTGTATGACATGGTGCTGATCAAGGAAAACCATATTACCGCAGCAGGTTCGATTGCTAACGCGGTACAGGCAGCCAGGCAACTGGCGCCGGGTTTTGATATCGAAGTTGAAGTTGAAACTCTTGAAGAACTACAACAGGCGCTTGATTGCGGCGTGACACGAATATTGCTCGACAATATGAACCCGGCGCAGTTGTTACAGGCGGTTGAACTCAACGCCGGCAAGGCAAAGCTGGAAGCTTCCGGTAATGTTAACCTCGATACCGTGCATAGTATTGCTGAGACCGGGGTTGATTATGTTTCAGTGGGGAGCATGACCAAGCACATCAGGGCGATTGATTTTTCCATGCGCTTTAGTGAGTTCTAGTTTTTTATACGGTCAGACCGGGCGAGCGTAATTCATAAACGACGAAGTCGCGTTTCTTTAACCATATTTCGCCAAGACGGACCGGAAGCTTGTTACCATTGGCACGTGTCAGTTTTAAAGGCATGCCGGAAACAAGCTCATACTTGTTATGTACCGCCAGTTGCCAACGTCCTTCGACGTCATGCATCAACAACGCAGGGCGACCGGTGTTTTTTTCAACTTCACTCTGGGTTTGTATGATTGCAGCTTCCACGTAGTTGGAAATACGCATGATGGCAATTTCAATCTGGTTGTCCAGTGGGCGCACAATACGGCACACGTAACCAATGGTTTGCTTCTTGACGTCATCCGTCGGACTCACCGCAACCAGCTGTCCAATTTTTATCGGGCTACTGAAAGCCGTTTCCTCGGTGCCAATCAACATTCCGCCAGCACTGAAATTCCTCATCTGCCAGCCACTGTTCAGGTGTTTCTTGTCATCACTGGCCAATAAGGCAGACTGCTGTGCCAGGGTATCGACAAATTCACGTTGATCCATGACACGCTTGATATCCGGATCGAGCAAGTCTGTCATCAGGCTGATCACATCCTTACAGCCGAAGTAAACGCGCAGCTTTTCTTCTTCGAACACCGCGTGCCGTTTTTGCTGGCGTTCACGATGCTTGAGGCTGAGCAGGATCATTTCCAGTACCGGGATCCGGTCTTCCTCATCCAGATCGAGCAGCGGTTTACTGAGCTTGCTGGCGTCAAAACGCTTGATGAACTCCATTTTCGCCAGTTCTTCATGATCTTTAACCAGCGTATTATAGAGTTTCGCATAGTTTAACTTGATGCATGGACCGGGCATTTTATTGCGACGCTTGAACAATGGCGGTGTTTCATTGTTTATGCAGCTGATCAGGGTGCCGGCAACCATCGGCTGGCCATCGTCCTCCATCAGGCTTATCGCGTCATCAATATATTCCAGATATAAATCGGGAACATGGAACAGCTTAATTGGCCAGGTACTCAGATCCAGCAACCCGAACAACTGGATTGAAAGATAAAGCTTGCGAATACTGCTGGAACGTGACTTGTTTTGTTTCAGCGCATCGGATTTTTTTTCAAAACCGATACTACCCATCAACTCCATGCTTTCATCGAGGTCATGATGTAATAACATGGAAAACAATACCTGGTTACTATTCTGCCAGGCACTTTTAGGCAGGCGCTGATAACGCAAGGCGCGCAAGCGTTGCTCAAGATGGATCAACTCCAGAATACGAAAGCCTGCCTCGAGTATGATTCTTCGATGGCTTTTGTAGCCGGAACGGGAAACATCAAAGGAGTCACGAAAAACATGCTTGTAAGCAATGGTTAACTGATCAACCAATGTTATCGAGGCGACCAGGGCATTTTTACGCTCAGTACTTTCCGGGGTACTGCTGTCCTGGGCCTGGTATTTCTTATGCCACAACGCAATCACCGGGTAAGTATGCGCCATCAGGGCATGTGCCAGTTCCAGGCGTTTTGCAGGTTTTATTGCGTGATGATTGAGGGTCTTTAATTGCTTGCCGGCTTCTTCAAGAACACGGACCGGGAATTTTTTTAATTCTTCCAGTTTGTCGAGATAAATATCCTTGTTCAGCTCTTTCTTGGCAGCAGACTTGTAGGTGGCAGCGAGGTTGGCAAATTCCGCATAAAGAATCTCATCATGCTCATCGAGGTTCTCTGATGATGACTTGAACAATTTCATCGTTATCTGCCTTGCTCCATCCAGATTCGCAATGTCTTTTCGTGCTGCTACAAAAAAACATTGACAGCTTTCCTGGCCGCCACGTTCTAGTAACAA
>JASFOS010000102.1:0-7687 GCA_050116415.1 Thioalkalispiraceae bacterium | reverse complement strand
CCCTCTTCTTTCGCGAGCTCTCCTCCATTCCCGCTGACATCGGTCCACTGAAGAAAAGCTTCTACGGTAATGTGAATGAAGAGATGGACCAACGTTGGTCTGAGTGGCTCACCAAGTGGCAATCACTCGTGACGAGTACCAGTGAGCAGATGAAACGCGTCAACCCGAAATACAGTTTGCGCGAGTGGTTGCTGGCGCCGGCTTACCAGCAAGCCGCCAGAGGCAACTACGATCTCATTCATGAACTGCAGGACGTGATGACCCAACCTTATGATGAGCAGTCAAAAGAAGTGGAAGAGAAATACTATCGACTCAAGCCGTCCGAGGTCAGTGAGCTCGGTGGGGTGTCGCACATGAGCTGCTCTTCATAAAAAATAAAACCGGGTCAGAGAGCAATTATTTGTAATATTAGAATAATAGGGGGCAGACCCCAATTATTTTTTTCTCATGAAATATCCTGAATACAAGAGGCTAGCATGATGAAAAGAAATCTGCACATTAAAATCAATTCCATCCTTATTTCAGCCCTGATATTCCTTACGACTTTTTTGCTATCCGGTTGTGGTACGGTGCAGATTGGGCGAGATTTTGATCTAACAGCCTTCGAAAGCATAGCAGCAGTAGGCAAAACATCGAAGGCGCAAGTTATGGATTTACTGGGTAGCCCAAAGAGCACTGGTATTATGCAGGAAACAAGTGGCGAACGTTATGATGAGTGGGTCTATATTTCGGGTGCGGGCAAGATGCCTGGAATGAAAGATAGCAAATTTAAAATTCTGCAGATTCGCTTTGATCAGGCAGGAATACTTCGAAGTTATAACTGGACGGCGAGCAAATAAAAAAGTAATAAATGGGGTCAGAGGACTTAGGAAAACCTTCTGACCTATTATTATGGTTATCGATAGGGGTTCCCGGTTATGGCTGTCTCCTGTTTGCGTGTTTTATTTATGACATCTGATATTAATGAGTGATTTACTATGACAGCGCGAAGTTTGATTCATATTCTTGGCTTCATCGGTGTCAGCGTATTTAGCATGTCACTCTCAGGTTGTGCATTACATGAACTTGGAGATTCTGATGCCGCCTTGTTATTAGAAGATATCATGGCCGGCGAGAGCTACAGCCGGTTAAAAGCAAAGACGCGCACTCCAGCTCGCCGCACTATCGAATACACTATCGACGGGCGGCATAACATTGCCGATCTATATCTATCACCGCAGGGGGCGCAAGCCGGCATTGTGTTAATTCCTGGCGTGGTAGAGGATGGTAAAGATGACTTGCGGCTGGTTGCCCTGGCCAATTCATTGGCACGTTTGCGTTTTGCGGTATTGGTTCCTGAGATAGCAGGCTTACGCCGCTTTCATACCAGGGCCAGTGATGTCCGGGTTATGGCCGATGCCTTTCGTTATCTTGTTGCGCAACCGAAACTGGCGCCCCAGGGCCGAGCCGGCTTCGGCGGTTTCAGCTATGGGGTAGGGGTCGTTTTGCTGGCATCCCTCGAGCCCGATATACGCGACAAGGTAGATTACCTGTTGGGCTTTGGTGGTTATCATGACATCGAGAGTATGGTGACCTATTTTACTACCGGATTTTACCGTGAGGAGCAAACCGGCACATTCAAGTACCGTCACCCGCACTATTACCTCAAACAGGTGTTTACGATTTCAAATTCAGCCTTGTTAAATGATCCCGCTGATCGTGAAAGGATTCGTGCGCTGCTGGTAAATGACAGTGAGGATTTCGAGCAACAGTTCGCGAAACTTGCGCCAGATGCTCGTGCACTGTATGAACTAATCGCCAACATAGATCCGCACCGCGTCACAACTCTCATTGATAATCTTTCACCTCGTATCCGAAAAGAGTTAGATGGCATTAATCCTGCCAATCGTGATTTATCCCGAATTAAGGCACAGGTCATCCTGTTACATGGGCGTGGTGATACCATGGTCCCTTACACGGAAAGTATCGCCATAGCCCGGGTCCTACCCAAGAACCAGGTCAGGTTGTTTCTCATTGAAGGCTACGCCCATACCGATGTTAAACCGGAACGCGAAGACTTACCGCAATTACTCGGAGCAATGGAATTACTCATGCAACAGCGTGTGGAAGAATAAGAGAATTAAAGAATTAAAAGGGTCAGAAGAATTAAAGGAGAATTAAAGGGGTCAGAGCCCTTTGAAAAGAAGTATTAATTTTAAGTCGTAGTTTCTTTTGCTATAGTTTAGGTAACTGGCAGGAAGCCAGCTTAATATTCGTAAATAACACAAGGAAGTTGTTATGCCGCGTAAACCAAGGTTTTTTGTTCCTGGCGTGCCTGTGCACATTGTACATCGTGGTCACAGTCGTGCACCTGTATTCTTTGAAAATAGTGATTATGCTGCTTATCTAGAGTGGCTAATGGAGTCGGCTACACGTTATTCGTGTGAGATTCATGCTTATGTGCTGATGACCAATCACATACATATATTGGCAACCCCAACTGATAAACAAGCTATAAGTCGTATGATGCAGTATATGGGTAGACGATATGTTCCTTATATTAATCATTTATACGGGACGAGCGGGAGTATTTGGGAAGGTCGTTATAAAGCATCGCTAATAAATGATGAGCAATATTTACTGGCTTGTATGAGATACATTGAATTAAACCCTGTTAGAGCTGATATGACAAGGGGGCCGGGGCAGTATCACTGGAGTAGCTATCAATGTAATGCCCTGGGCAAAAAAAATGCGCTAATTACACCCCATTTGCTTTATTTGAAGCTGGGTAGAACAGGAGCACAAAGAAGGGAGGCGTATCGTGATCTATTTAAAGCGCATCTTGATAAAGATGTGGTAAAAAATATTAATGCAGCCTGGCAAACAGGGACACCACTTGGTAATGAATATTTCAAAGAAAAGATAGAACAAAAATTAAAGACTAAAGTTGGGCAAGCAAGACGTGGCCGGCCTTCCAAAAGGGCTCTGACCCCTTAAGGTGCTTAAGGTGAGATTCTTATCATTACGTCGTTAATATGAAAGGATATGCCCGTCAGGCAGTTGGTGTGACATCCACTTCGCTAGTTTATGGCGCATGGATTTTTGTGATATATGCTCCTCGGGCAAGGGCTGTATCAGTTTGTCGTGAACAAATAGTCGGTAAAGATACAGTATCTTTTCACCTTGTGAGTCGGTAGCTTCAAACACGGCAACACCTCTTGTTTCGGCATATTTCATTCCGGTGCTTATGGCCAGTTTCAGTAGTTCTGTTTCATGCTTGAGTTTTTTCATTGTATTTATTGACTCATTTCATCAAATTCGAGTGAGGCGATAATTTTGTTAAGACGGCCTTGTTCTCCGCTGGCTTCTTGTTGAGTCGTATTCGCATCTTTGGCTTGCTGGGTTAAACGTTCAATACGCTCTATATATTGGTGCGTGCATTCCATAACGGATTTCTTCAGGTCGTCGAGTAGAGCAACAATATCATCGGGATTTCTTACCCATGTTTCGATAAAGATACCTTCTTTCTCTTTTATCCTGGTTTGCTGGGGATGTTTTGCTAACAGGTTGTTAAAATCTTTGCACCATTCTGAAGGTGCCTGGTGAGATAACTTGAAGAAAATATCAATATAGGGTTCTTTTCGTATTTGGGGCGGCCGTGTTTCATCTATGCCAATGATCTTGATATCACTGATGCCTTCCATTAAGTGTTCTCCTGCTTCTTTTGAGGACTGGATATGTTTATATTACGGCCATATGTATTAGGTATGATTTTTCGACGTGAATTCAGGTCGAAAGCGAATTTCTCGGCATGTTCAGTGACTTCTTCTAATGTGCCGTGACATTTGCAAATTAGAGATGCGTTACAGCGACCTACGATATATTTATACCAAAGCTCATCTTCGCTATCGGGAGGTGCCGTCGTTTTGGATACGCTTATAACGGCGTACTCAAGTCGATCCCACATCACATTATCATTGTGTACCATCATTAAACCTCGGTGAGATTACTTGGAGCTGGTCTTGCCTGGCTTCCAGCCATTGAGGTAACTGATTGTGCAGGGTATTATCAGGGAAGAGATGGGTAGCTGTAATAGACGGTACAATAGTTACTCTATGAGTATAACAAGTATGCCGAGGAATACTACCTGTTATTTCAATTAACGGGTTCTAATATAAAACGCTTGCTCATCCAGCAAGTCGCTGGCGTTATTAAAATAATAGGGGACAGACCACGTTTTTTAAGTTATGGCCGTTTTAATCTTTAAGCTCAGGCACGTACCCGACGACGAGGCGCACGAGGTGCGTGTATTATTAAGCGATAATGGTATCGATTTTTACGAAACCTCGGCCGGCGTCTTTGGCATTTCCATGCCGGGCCTGTGGCTTAAAGATGAACACCAGCTGGAAAAAGCCAGGCAACTGATTGACGAGTATCAACAGTTGCGACAGGCGAAAGCCCGCCAAGAATATGAACAGGGCACGCCCAGGACTTTCATGGATATGTTCAAGGAAGCGCCTGCGCGCTATATCAGTTTTATACTGGCTATTATCCTGATATGTTACTTCATGATTTTTGCTTTTTTTAATTTCTGAAAAATAAGAATAACAGGGGACAGAGCACGTTTCCGCTGGAAAAAGGACACTGACACCTATGATTGGAATAATAAAAGAGGACGGAGGGATTATTTTTAACAAATCCTTGTAAGCGTAACAGGGGACAGACGATGTTTTTTCAATTAGTTGTGCGCTGTTCCCTGTTTTCGTTTAGTGACTACTTATCTCAGGCCCGCTTTACGTAAATCATTGAGGATTTGTCTATTGATACGCCTGTCCTGGTAAGGTTGCTTGGCGGCCCATTTCTCAGCATTGAAACCAGGTGAAGAGGCCATGATTTCATCTGCATACCATTTTGCTTCATTTATCTGCTTCATGCGGACAAGGGTTATTGCCATATAAATTTTACCAATCAACCGTTCCGGGTTGATGCGTAAGGATTTTTCATAAAGCAATTTTGCTTTCGGGTAATCACTCCTTAGCAAGTTGGCGAGAGCTCCAATCGCGTAATATATCGATGCGTGATCGGGTGTTAAGCGCATACTGGATTCAACATAAGCCTCGGCTTTATCGTATTTACCGGCATGAACATAAATGGCCGCCAGTAACATGTTGGCATCTGCATTCTGCGGATCCAGTTGCAAGGTGCGTTCTGCCATCAGTGCAGCCTGTTCATGATCCCCTGCAACGAAAAACTGCACATAGCCCATGGCGAGAGTGACATGCGGGGATCCCGGATCGAGTTTCAGGGCATGTTTCGACTGTTGCAAAGCGATACGGGCAGCAACATCGGGGTCATCGGCCCATTCATGGCGGTAGGCATCGGCATTGGCCATGGCTAAGGCGGCATAGGCGCGGGCAAAGTCCGGGTCTATGGCAATGGCACGTTCAAAGTGTTCCCGTGCCTGGCGGTTATCTTTTGCTGATGCGCGTTTAATCAGGTCACTTTGGCCACGCAGGAACGCATCATACGCATCAAAGTTATTGGTATAGCGATTTTGTTCTCGCCGGCGCTTGAGCTCACCAAGCTTAACTGACAGGGCGGAAACAATTTGCGAGCGGACATTATCCTGTATATCAAACAAGGCAGATAATGGCTGGTTGTATTGCTCTGCCCACAAGTTGGTACCACGTTCGGTATCGATCATTTGCACATTGATGCGTATGTTTTGCCTGGTGCGACGCAGGGTACCTTCAATCACGTATTTTACGCCGTGGTTGTTGACGAGTGTTTTCAGATCTATATCGCGATCCTGGTACTGGAAGGCGGTGCGGCTATTAATCACCTCGAAGCCTGAATAGCCTGACAAGTCGGTAATCAGGTCATCGGTGATTCCTTGACTGAAGTACTGTTGTTGCGGATCATTATCCAGGTTTTTAAACGGCATCACGATCAGTGAAGGTTTGTCCGTGACCTGTTGTGTCGTAGTGTTGAGCTGGTTTACGGACGGTTGGGGTGTGAACAGAAGCAGACTGACAAGGACCACAACGAGGACCAGGCCAACTGCGCCAATGCGTTTAAGGTTGCCAGGGGAGACAGGCATGTCTGGCGTTGTGTTAAGGGGAGTATGGCCCGTGGTCACAGGGGCAATTAACCGGTAGCCTTTTTTGGGAATGGTCTCGATATAGGAAAATGGCTTGTGGTTGTCACCCAGGGCGTCGCGAAGTTTACCCACCGACTTGGTCAGCGCATCGTAGCCGACCACGGTCCCGGGCCAGATGGTTTCTTCCAACTGGATGCGGCTGAATACCTTACCCGGCTGGCTGGCGAGGAGTTGCAGCAAGTCCATTACGCGGGGTTCGAGTTTGACGACCTGTCCCTGGCGGCAGATTTCACCGGCCTGTGGGCGTACTTCCCATTCGGCAACATGGAAATTGCGAGGATCAGTACCTGTTCCGGCGGTGGTCATCCGTTGTGAGCCTGTTTATTCATCCATAAGTTATTGATTTTGATGCGCTTAAAAAAGTCCGAAAAAGATTCTTTTTTCGTCATATATCCCGGATTTCTCTCGCGTAGTCTTTGCCCGAGTTTCAGGCAAATAACCAACAAAGGAGAGTGATCATGAATAACTTTAACACATCATGGAAAGAACGTTACCGCTGGATTCTGGCATTTATTTGTTTATCCCTGTGTTCAGTCGCAGGCTCAGTTCAGGCCAGGGAGGGATTAATTTTGCAGGTCAGTGATGATAATCCCCAGGTCTGGAACATGGCTCTGAATATCGCGAAAAATGCCCCCAATCATTTCAGGGAACCCCTTGAAATCGTGGTTGTGGCTTTTGGTCCAGGTTTGAAAATGTTAACCATGGATTCAAAGGTGGCTAACCGACTTGAAAAGGCAACAGGTAGGGGAGTGGAATTTCGTGCCTGTGGCATGACCATGAAAAAACTTAAATTGAAAGATAGCGATCTTTATCCTAGTTCACAGGTTAAACGTGTGAATGGTGGGGTAATCGAAATTATGCGTTTACAAAATGCTGGCTATGTCTACATCAGGCCGTAATCCTTGAGAGGAGGTACATGTTATGAAAACGTTAATCATTACAATGATGTTAACAGTATCAGCTATCAGTCGTGTCTATGCTGAAATTGATGAAGTCAAAGCGCAATTCTGGAAACTGGACATCAATAATGATGGCCTGTTAACAAAAGAAGAACTGCAGGCACAGCCAGAGATTGCTCGTCTTACCAATCTTTTTAACCAAAGAAGTTTTATTTTGGCCGATATCAATGAAGATGGTGTGATAGATGTAAAGGAGTACGTGGCAAATGAAGAAATCCAGTATTAATTGCTTTTTTTATATCACCACCCTGGTGCTGATATCTTTCGTGTGTCGCGCTCAAGCGACGCACGATGATATCGATTTAAGAATATTATGGACCAATGATACCCATGGTTACCTGACCCCGGTGTACCACCGCGAGGAAGGGGATGATCTTTACGTTGAACGCGCAAAACGTGAAGGCCGTGTTGGTGGGTTTGCCTATATTGCGACTATTGTAAAACGCCAACGCGCTGCCTTGCGTGATCGTACCCTGCTGCTGGATAGTGGTGACACCTGGCATGGAACGGTACTCCCGGTACGCCTTGCGGGAGCACCGGTCGTCGAGGTAATGAATGCCATGGGTTATGACGCCATGGTGCCTGGCAA
>JASFOS010000101.1:0-7883 GCA_050116415.1 Thioalkalispiraceae bacterium | reverse complement strand
GCCAGACAATAGAATATAAAAAAACCCGCCAACCAGAAACGAGGCGGGTTTTAATAAATGATTCATACCTGTTTATTTGTGGGTCTTTTTGACGAAGGGGAATACGTCTGTATAGCCAAGGATGTCTGTAACTAGTAACACTAAAAAGACAAACACCACCGCGCCTACAACACCGCTACCGGCTGGCAGGTCATCTAGTTGTTTATTTAAAGCAATGACTTCTTCATCAGTCAGGTTGGCGACACGCTGTTTTGCATTTTCAGGATCGACACCTTTTTGAATAAGCATTTGTTTTACATCATCTCTTTCCAGTGCAGATAACAAGGTGTCCCTCTCGATGACAGACTGTTGCTCAGCCACCAGGTCATCAGTACCAATAATTGAAGCATTGGCCACGGGTTGCATTGATAACCAAAAAACGGTGCCTGCGACAATAGCAGACAAGTAACGGGATTTTCTAAGATAAGCCAACATAACAGGTCTCCTGAAACAATAGGGTCTTTTACTGGATTTTTATAGCAGCTAAGCTGCCAGATTCCAATCGAGTGTCCATGAAATATCTACCTGGTTCACAAATTACTTGCGAGTGTTATTTGAAAGCGCAATGTTTGGTGTAATCTGACACTTCATTCATAGTCCAGTCACCTTTTGGCTTCGATTTCATGTTCGCACACCACTTCTCACTCCCTACCTCAGGCGAACAGCCTGTTAATAAGAAAAAAGCAGTAATAGCAGATAATACAATAATACGGGTATCTGAAAAGCGCACGAAAATACTCCTGTTAGCGGGTTAGAAATGAAAAACAAAATATATTGGACAATGAACGCTCAGCCTCAGGCCACACATTCATCAATGTTTCTTACCGATCAATTCGATCTGGTAACCATCGGGGTCTTCAACAAAGGCGATGATGGTGGTGCCGGCATTCATCGGACCGGCGTCGCGGATGATCTTGCCGCCACGGTTGCGGATGTCTTCAGTGGCCTGGTAGACATCATCCACTTCCAGCGCGATGTGCCCGAAACCGTTACCCAGCTCATAGCTATCGGTATCCCAGTTGTAGGTCATTTCGATCACGGTGTTGTCTTTTTCATCACCGTAGCCGACGAAGGCGAGGGTGAACTTGCCATCGGGATAGTCTTTCTGGCGTAACAGTTTCATGCCCAGCACCTGGGTATAAAAGTCGATGGAGCGCTGCAGATCGCCGACGCGGAGCATGGTATGTAAAATTCGCATATCCGGTTCCTGTTTAAAGGGTTATTATCTACTATTAATAATAGTTTATCTGTTGGGGACTTCAGTTGGTAGAGATAATTTTACGCATGTCGGTGTTGATCGCGCTGGGGGTCTTATGGCGTGCGCTCCAGCCGGGCGGCATTTCGGCGGAAACCATCCGCAAGTCATTGACCACGGTGGTGCTGTACCTGATGCTGCCGGCGTTGATCATCAAGGTATTGT
This sequence comes from Thioalkalispiraceae bacterium, assembly GCA_050116415.1. Taxonomy (GTDB): domain Bacteria; phylum Pseudomonadota; class Gammaproteobacteria; order UBA6429; family Thiohalophilaceae; genus JARRJY01. The sequence goes on along the minus strand of JASFOS010000101.1, from coordinate 6,424 downwards.
GGCAGGCCGAGCTGGGTGTCAGCAGCTTCATGATCAGCGCGGTGGCGATCACCAGTATCCTGAGCGGCCTGTTGGCCAGCTTTTTCTTCTGTCGCGTGTGCCGCGCGTCACGCCCGGTGACCGGGGCGGTGATGCTGGCCAGTGCGTTTCCCAACGTTACCTACATGGGGTTGCCGATCCTGATCGAGTTGTTTGGTGACCGAGCATCGAGCATCGCGATCCAGTTTGACCTGTTTGCCTGTACCCCGTTGTTGTTTACTGTCGGCGTAACCCTAGCGCAACGCTTCGGCCAGCATGACAATAACGAAAGTATTCTCCAGGGGCTCAAGGAACTGCCACCGGTGTGGGCGGCGATCATCGCGGTGGTCTTTAACCTTGCCGGGCTACCCATGCATGAATCGGTCAGCTGGGTGCTGGAGCAACTGGCTAACATGGTGATCCCGATGATGCTGTTTGCCGTGGGCCTGAGCCTGGACTGGAAAATCACGCTGGGTAACAAGGTGAAAAATATCTCGTTGATCGTGGTAAGCCAGCTGTTCGTGTTACCGCTGGTGGCGTTGATCATGGTGAGCCTGTTTGGCTTCAGCGGTGATACCCGTACGGCACTGGTGCTGGAAGCCGCCATGCCGACCATGGTGATTGGCCTGGTATTGTGTGATCGTTACGGGCTGGATACCGAACTGTATGCCACCGCGGTGACCATCACCACGGTATTAAGCCTGGTGACCCTGAACATCTGGTACCTGGTTCTCTAGTGTTTTTCTGGTGAGTGAAGTTTTATCCCTGACAGGCTGAGTAGCAGGATTGCGAGGCTACCCAGTGAAACCGCGAACCACAGGCTGGCGATACGCGTAATGATCGGAATGACCAGCGCGGTTTGTTGCTCCACGCCGCTGGCGATCAATAAAAATGCCATCGCCGCTTCGGTGGTGCCAACCCCGCCGGGAATGAACGATATGGCCCCGGCCAGCAGGCTGGCGGCAAAAATGCCCAGCGCCACCCAGGCATTCATCTCGACGCTAAACAGTTGCAGCAGGTAGAGGAAAGCCACGCCCTGGATCAACCAGGCAATGTTCCCCAGCAACAGTGCCAGCAACATACTTCTGAAAGCAAACAACTGGCGGGTGTGGCGCAGGAAAAAAAACAGCCATTCCAGTATACGTTTGAGTATCTTCACCTGGATATGTTCAAGATACTTCTCGATAAGGCGATGGCTATTGCCATAGGCGAACAACACCAGCAGCAGGAACAGGATGATAATAAAACCGCTGATCACCGACCGGTATTCGACAAACTGCAACAACGACAAGCTGGCCAGCCCGGCGACCACGATCACGTCGAGGAAACGCTCGCTGAAAAACGCGGCCAGGCTGGCGGAAAATTTTACCCCGTGTTGATGCAGGTACAGGGAACGAATGGTTTCACCGGCCTTGCCCGGCGTTGTCGTCAAACAGAAACCGGCAATGTAATAGGCAAGACTGGGAAAAACAGCAACCTGGTAACCAAGCCGCTGCAGGTAAAAATGCCAGCGGCTGAAGCGCAACAGGTAATTGACCAGCGAACAGCACAGGATAATCAACCAGTCGCTAGTTTGCAGCCGGCCTAATGCCCCGAGCAAGGCATCGTGGCCGGTAACAACAATATAGGCCACGTAAAACAATACGACGAAGATCAATGATATTGAAATCGTACGTTGTGAAGGCAGGCGAGGCGTTATTGGCGGCATAATGAACTACGACGGGTTGTTATAATTGTTTGATCTATAGCGTTTTTGTTCTGTACCGGTTACAGGACTAGCCAGGGCAAGGCGATAAATCATATAATTCGCCCATTATAGGGTGAACATGCCGCCCATGAATAGCGTTGACTTTTTACGGAGTAGTTCCCATGGCTAAAGATATCGATGATTTAACCGTTGATTATATGGAAGATGGCAAGCTGGTTTCCAAACAACTGGATAAAGTTGTGCTGAGTAAAGGTGCGTGGTCAACCATTATCTTTCGCTACCAGGACTGGAACCGCCAGAAGGAAGAATACGGCCCGGACAAATACAGTATCCGTCGTTACCAGAAGCGCAATGGTGAATACCAGTATAAGTCCAAGTTCAACATTTCCAGTGCCATCCAGGCACGCAAGATAATCGAAGCCCTTGAGAACTGGTTACCGGAAGAAGAGGAAGAAAAACAAAAGAAAAAATAACTCAGGCTGTGGTTAGCTGTTCTTCACTGACACCGGCCTCTTTTAAAAACTGAACAGCCTGCCGGGTAAGCTGTTCAGTACCTGCAATATAAATATCGAACTCATCCAGCTTAGCGTAGGTTTGCGCAATTTGTTCAAAACGATCATGAAGTAATCCACTATTATCCTGCCGGTCGATCTTGAGCGGCGTATAGCGGAAATCATCCAGCGCATCAGTCCAGGAACGACAAACATTATGCATGTAATGCTTGTTGTTATCGGAAACGATCCAGAAAAGATGTATAAACTCGGCATCTTCCAGTGTCATGGCGTGTTCAATCAGGCTCTTGATAGGGGCGAAACCTTCATTAAACGCGATGAACAGTATCGGGCGAACCGAGTCTTCTTTCAGGATGAAGCGCCCACTTGGACCTTCGATAGTAATGTTGTCGTTGTTTTGCAGTTTGTCGAAAAAGTGACTGACCAGTTCGGAGTCTGGATCACGCTTGATGTGAAACTGGATATTCATGTCATCACAGGGGCAGCTGGCTATCGGTATATTGGTTAATGCCTGGTCTTCGTAGCCTTCAACTTTCAGCGTGGCATTTTGCCCGGCCAGGAAACGTAACCGGTTGGTGCGGGGAGTTTTCAGGTGCAGCAGCAGTAGATCATCGGCGAGCAGCTGAGATTTTTTTACCCGCGCCGAGATGCTTTGCATTGGGATGTCATGTTCACTACCGGCTTCATCGGCTTGCAGTACCACGTCAGTGACCGCGGTGTGGCAACAGGTTAACAGGTAGCCCTCGTTCCTCTCTGTTTCCGGGATCACGTAATCATGTGACTTGATCTTTTTGACTTCGCCGGAGATTAGTCTTGCCTTGCATTTGCCACAGTTGCCGTTACTACAACCATAGTTAAGTGCCAGCCCGGCACTCAGTCCCGAATCCAGGATCGAGTTGTTGCCTTCGATAAAAAACTCGTGGCCACTGGGCAGCAGGTGTACCTGCGCGGCAATCATTTTCAACAGTGTATCGGTGGTCAATAAACGCGATGACTTGCTGGCGATCACCGGTTCTTTCAGGGCGCTCTCCAGCCAGTCATGCAGGTGCTGAATGAAGTCAGTATTACCGGCTTTAAGTTGCTGGTCGATTTTTTGCTTGAGCGAGGCGAGGATCTGCAGGTAATGGTTTTCACGCTGCTGGATGTTGTTCAACTCTTTACTCAGTGAATGCACCCGTGCCGCCAGGGTGCCCAGGTCAGGTGCCAGCAAGCTGCGCAGTTTTTCACCGCGGGCGCGCTGCATGGCCTGCTCGACAATTTCCTCGATGTGTTCGATGACACTGTTGTCTTCCAGTTCGGCCTGTGGATAAAGTTTTTCAAGGTCGGATATCCTGACCTGGCCTTCAAAGCTTTCAAGCTCGCCATTGAAGATACGTTTTTGCAGGGCGCCACGTGTGGTGCCAACCAGGCGTGCTGCGCGTGAAACGGATAATAAGCGGGCCATGATCAGTTCCTTGGGTAGCGGTACGCTGTGCCGTACTCGTGCCAGCCGGCATGCAGCTTTTTGTAATTATGTATCATGATGATGGTTTTACGTATGGTCGGGTCATCAATCGTGTCAACGTCCAGGGCTATATCGATGCGTGGTGTGCTGGAGTCTTGCTCATGGATATGGATAAATCTTTTGAGCATCACCGTTTCATGGTTGCTGACTTTCCCGTTTTCCAGTAGCGACTGGTAATAATGATCCAGGGTGCTGAGAGTGCATATCCATTCGACGGGACGACCCTGGAAATGGCCTTTAAACCTGAACGTGGCCCGTGGGCTGTTGATACCCTGAATATCTTCAGCCAGGGCTGGATTCTTTTCCATAAATTCTCTATGGTATTTAACAGCGGTTACTTAACTTTAAGTGTAAACAATCTCAACACCTTTTGCAGAATAGAAGATAATATAATTGCTTCAACCAATAGCCATCCGGAAACAACATGATGTCGATGAAATCTAGCTCATTGCAGATAGTTTTAATGCTGTACCTGGTCAGTGTTGCCTGCCTGGCCAGTGTCGACGAACTGGAATTCTCACTGATTACCAGGGGCGCGGCGCAAAGCGGGCCGGTAATGCTGGTGATTGGTGGCATCCAGGGGGACGAACCGGGTGGTTTTAACGCGGCTTCCTTGTTGGCGACCCATTACCAGGTTGAGCAGGGACAACTGCGGGTGGTACCTAACCTGAACTTCCCCAGTATTATCAAGCGCTCGCGCGGTATTCATGGTGATATGAATCGCAAGTTCCTGAAACTTACCCGGCATGACCCGGAATATGACGCGATACAAAAGATTAAATCGATTATTACCAGCGAAGATGTGGATTTGATTCTTAACCTGCATGATGGCAGCGGTTTCTATTCGCCACGCTACATTAACAAGCTGAGAAACCCGTCTCGCTGGGGACAAAGCATCATCATCGATCGTCACGAGATCACTGGCAGCCGGTTTAATCAACTGGGTGGCCTGGCCGAGCAAATTGTGCAGCAGGTAAACAGGGATATTGGCGAACAGCACCGCTATTACGTGAAAAACACCCGCACCCACCTGGGCAACAAGGAAATGGAGAAAACCCTCACCTATTTTGCAATACGCCATAACAAGGCGGCATTCGGGATCGAGGCCAGCAAATCGTTCAATACCCACGAACGCGCCTATTTCCATTTAAAAGTTGTAGAAGCCTTTATGGACAAGGTAGGCATCCGTTATTCACGTGATTTCGTGCTTGGCAAAGAGCAGGTGCGACAGCAGATCGACAACAACATCAAGCTGGCGTTTTATGATCGCAAGATCATTCTCGATATGGCCAATGCGCGCAGTCGGCTGGGGTATGTGCCGTTACAGAAAAACACCCCGTTGCAGTTTGCGGCCAGCAACCCGCTGGTGGCGGTACTGGATAACCAGGGCAGTTACCGGGTGCGCTATGGCAATCGTTCGGTATCCAGGCTGGTGCCCCAGTTTTTTGATTATGATGACAGCCTGTCACAGGTCGATGTCAGCATTGATGGTCAGTCACACACGGTTCAACTCGGCAGTATCGTACCCGTGGCCCGCGAGTTTTTGATTGAACCGATTGAAGGTTATCGAATCAACGTGATTGGCCTGAGCCTGAAAGACAAGGGCGATGAAAGTGGCGTGCTGGTCACCCAGGAGATGATCGCGAAACGTTTTTCGGTGGATAAAAGTGCGCAACGCTTCCGCGTTGAGTTTTACCAGCAGGACCGTTACTGCGGCATGCTGCTGGTTGATTTCAACGCCGCGATGATGTCATCGCGTTCAGCGGCCTCTTTCCCGGGGCAGCCGGATACCTGAAGCTAGAGTTGTACGCAGATTTTATCGTTGTCGATTTTTACCGCGAAGGTTTGAATGGCTTCGGTGGCCGGTTCCTGCTGCGGTTGGCCGGTTTTCAGATCGAAATGGCTGCCATGCAGCGGACACTCGACGCAGCGGCCCTTTAGCGCGCCGTTATACAACGAGGCATCTTCATGGGAACACATGTCTTCAACGGCGTAGATTTCACCATCGACATTTGCCAGTAAAATGGCCTGGTCACCCACTTTTACCCTTAACATCTTTCCGGTTTTTAATGCTTCGAGGTCGGCAACGGGGCTAAAGTCAGTGGTCATGCGCTATCTCCGAGTATTTTAATAAGGTATCATGTTGAAGTCGGCTATTGTACAATAGATATACAGAATGAGTAGTACGGTAAATGTAATGAGTGAACAAACACTGAATAACGAAGACAGGGTAAATTTAACCCGGGCCATCATGAATATCCTGGATAGCTGGGGTATGCAATCCGCTGAGCAGGTTGCCATTCTTGATCTTCCGGCAAAAACGCCTAATCGCATGTTGCGACGTTATCGGGATGACACACCGTTTCCGGATACCAAGCAAGTTATGGCTCGCCTGGAGCACATTATTGGTATCGCTGACGCGTTACGTACCACTTATCCGCATAACCCTTCGATGGGCAGCATCTGGATGAAGCGCCGCAACAGTCGCTTCCAGCAACGTTCGCCGTTGCAGTTAATCAAGGAAGAGGGACTTGATGGCATCATCAAGGTGCGCACCCACCTGGATTGTTCATTTGACTGGTTCGAGTACAAATCACCCGCTGATCAGTCTTGACGCTTACCGGAACGGCGTTGACGTCCTTTGAAGGTGGTAATTGATTTTACGACCTCGCTAAACGGGAT
>JASFOS010000100.1:0-7992 GCA_050116415.1 Thioalkalispiraceae bacterium | reverse complement strand
GAAGACCTGGTGCCCAGGCAGCTTCGTGATCCACGTTACCTGCAGGCAAAAGGGATCCGGGTATTGACCAATCACCGCGAGGCAAGCGAAGTCGATCCGGCCTCGATCGACTGGGCACAGGTGGATGAAAACCATTTTCCCTACATCCTGCGCCAGGATCCGGGGGACAGTAATCCCCTCGGGCGCATCAAGTTCCTATTCAGTAATAACCATAATGTTTATCTACACGATACGCCTGATCGCTACCTGTTTGACAATGACAGCCGAGCCTACAGTTCGGGGTGTATCCGCGTGGCCGATCCCGTGCAGCTGGGCGCTTTTTTGCTCGAGGGCCAAGATGGCTGGAACGAGGCGCGGATCCGCGCCGCCATGAACAAGGGTGAACACCAGCGTGTTGCCGTGCCTGGCACGGTCCCGGTTTACCTGGTGTACATGACCAGCTGGGTGGGGGAGAACAACGGTGTACATTTCCGCCCGGATATTTACCGCTGGGACCCGAAAACTCAAAACTGTGACGCAGTGCGCTAAATTTTAGCCACGAAAAGACGATATAAAAGGAGTCAATCCAGTGACAGGGTTGATATGATGTTGATAAACCCTATTAATAGTTTAACGAGTATTTGACCCTGATCAGTCCCAGTTTATAAGGTGTATTAATGGTTTCACGACGTGATTTCCTCAAAATGGCTTCCGGCGCGGCGCTGACCGCGGTAACCCCGTCGGTGATGGCCCGAACCACGGAACGGCTACTGCCTGCACAGGGTGAGCGAGTTCTGCAATTACAAAATATTCATACCGGCGAAAAGCTTGCTGCCACCTACTGGGCAGACGGTAACTATATCCCCGAAGAATTGGCCGCCATCGACCAGGTACTGCGCGACCATCGTAGTCGTGAAGCAACCGTGATGGACCGTCAACTTTACGACCTGCTGTTTGCCTTGCAGCAAAAAGTCGACAAGGTCGGTATCTACCAGGTGATCTCCGGGTATCGTTCGCCGGCTACCAATGCCCGCTTACGCAAAGCTGGCAGCGGGGTCGCCAAGCGTAGCTTGCACATGCAGGGTAAGGCAGTGGATATTCGTCTGCCGGGTGTCGAACTTAAACATCTGCGCCAGGCGGCGCTTGAATTACGCGCGGGTGGTGTTGGCTATTACCCGCGTTCGAATTTTATTCACGTTGATACCGGTCGCCCACGTTTCTGGTAGCGCCTAGCCTTGCAAGATGAACCACAAGCCCGGCTATTGCCGGGCTTTTTTATTCATAGAAAAAATAGGGGAACCAGCCCTGAATAAATAGTCGTTAATCAGAAAAAAACCTTTGACTTGTGTCAAGGTTGGCGAAGCAAGTTAAGTGTATGGTGATCGTTCGTTTCATCATCTAATGAAATATTAAAAAGGAACTTGCCATGAAAAAACTACTTTCAAGCATGACACTCAGCCTGGCGATATTGATGTTATCGGCCCAGGTCGGTTATAGCCAACAGGAACAGGTCTATGGTTGGGAACTGATGACTGAGCAGGAGCGGGCCGAGCATCGCACCAAGATGCAAAGCATGAAAACCAAGGAAGAGCGTGAACGTTATCGCCTTGAGCATCATAAGAAAATGCAACAGCGTGCCAAGCAGCAAGGTGTCACGTTACCGGATATGCCCGGCGAACAGGGTAAAGGCATGGGTGATGGTATGGGTAAAGGCACCGGTAAAGGTATGGGAAACGGGAAAAAGTAAACCGCAATCCCAAGGTCGTGGTCGTGACTAAAAATGATGATAGCCGGGGGTATGAATGCTTGAAGTTAATGGTATTCCCCCAAAGCTGACGAACCAGACCTGTGAGTCCCTGCTGTGCCAGCAGTACTGGCATGATGGTAAACTGGAACAGGAGGTTGATGTCCTGTTGTGCAAGGTCAATGAACGCTGGCATCAATTGTATTTCGAAAGCGGTACCGTGTTCTGGCGCAGCTTGCCTCATGAACCGATCCCCAGGCAATCCGAAGCGGATGATCGTTTTCAGTACCCGTTAGTCAACGTCGGTGAAAAATACGCAGTTGAAGACTGCCTGATTACCGATGTGATCACCGAGCCCCTGCTTGAAGGGGCCCGGGTGACCCTGGTGTTTGAAGAAAAGGGTAACCTGTGTATTACGCATAGTGATAACACAACGCGCATGAACTTTATCAAGGCATGATCAGGGGTTGTCTGGATCACAGCCACCTTGTCGCACCCAAAGCCCTTTTACACAATGTAACAGGATCCCGCTGCCACTGCAGACGTAAGTGCCATCCAGGTAAGCAACATTATTGAAATAACAGGTAGGACGTTCCTCGGTTTCCTGGGCGATAATCTCGTAATCCTCATCACTTTCGTCCATGATAGGGGATGTTCTTAACTCGGGGTCCGGCGCGCCGACTGCAACGGGTTTATGCAAGGTTGTCATTGTTTTTATGCCTCATCTGAATCTTTTTTATACATTACTAGTTTATCCAGCCTGTTAAGACAATTCATTGAGCCAGATCAAGGTAGCTGTCAGCCTGATACCGCTATGCTAGGCTTATCCTGTATCTCATAATCCGTAATTTTAAATGTTGTTTTTTCTGGTTAATTACCGCCAACGTATACCCCTCAACAGGGGAATGAACAGGTTGCACTCCCCGGATGGATGATTCTGCCTATCAACATGATTTATACAACTGGCTGAAAGAAGCCAGGGAGTTAATGATCGCATCCGAACTGTGCTGGAAGTCGGAAGAGTTATTTCGCAAACAATACGCGCAAGGTAAAGTGTTGATGATCAATAACCGCTTGTTAAAGTTGTACCTGGACAGTGAAGTGGAGCTGAACTGGTTGTATAACATTCTCGCAGGCTTGACGGTTTATTACCTGGCACTGGGGGTTATCTTCAGTCGTCGCCAGGCAGAGACGATTGGTGATTATCCAGAACAGCATATTATCGAGCTATTGGAGAAGTGTGGTATCAAGCTTGACCGTACCCAACAGGTCTTTCTCAGGCGGGTGGAAGACGCGATGGCAATGATCGAACAGGACAAGGGCGTAAATGTTCACCTGACCCCGGAACAATTGAAGCTTATGAAACAGATTTACGCGGAACAAAATACCGTAACCCTGAAGGATAAACAGGCCATCGATACACTAAATGCAAAATTACTGGCCATGATGTTAAAGGAGTTATCGAGCAGCATGGCGGACAATGTCACGGGTAATAAAAATTAGTATACGTACTTTTAATGCAAGTTTTTTAACGGGGTGGAATGGTCGGAGGCCAACGGGCAAGACTATTGACATGCCTGGCAGGTGAGCTTACTTTGTTACCAGGTTTTGAAACAAAACGGCGTAAACCTGTCTATAGTATTCATGCGAAGTATCAAAGGAGAATGAAACATGGCTGACGAACTGAGTGATAAGCAAAAACGTGAAATGGTGTTTGGCATCCATGACAGCGAGGAAGTTGATGCCTTTGACGCATGGAACGAAGACAAAGCCAAAGCACTCGCCGGTGAAATGGGACTGGATCTGACGGACAAACACTGGGAAGTCATCAAGTTTCTACGTGTACATTTCGAAAATGTTGGTGCGAAAATGCCACCGGCTCATGAATTGACCCAGACCCTGGAAGAACGTTTTGCCGATCAAGGCGGACTTAGGTACCTGTACGAACTGTTTCCCGATGGGCCACTTAACCAGGGTGGACGCATTGCGGGTATCGCGGTTTCCAGCGACGTGACAGACCCCTCGTTTGGATCGGTTCACTAGGCCATTCTAGCGCAGCACAAGCCTGCAAGGCGGTCACGCTCTGTTATATGTGTTCCTGCTTTTCTTTTGCGTAGGGAAAGCGTGCGTGGCCGTAGCGCAGAACCAGGATAGCAATCGCGATCATCAGGGCCGCTCCGGCAATGCCCAGCATGTGCCAGGTGTCCATGTCTTTCATGTCGAGGATCAGGTAACGAGCCAGCGCGACGATGGCAATGTAAAGGGGCATGCGTACCGGTAACTTGCCGGAATCCAGGTACATGGCCACCATGGCCAGTACTTCAAGATAGATAAACAGTAATAGCAGGTCTGCTAACCTGACATGTCTTGATTCAACCATTGACAGAATTTCAATACCCATGGCAATTACCGTGGCAATGGCAATGACCAGCAGGCCGATATCCTGGACCCAGGTTAAGGCTTTATGCCCGGTGCGTGACAAGTTACCCATAAATGCCCCCGTAGAACCAAAGAAGTCACTTTGTTATTGATTTACATTATCGGAGCCGGTTGAACTTGGCAAGCTAAAAAAATCCGGTAGGGGTACCGCTGTGTCGCTTTCCATTCCCGCCGGAATAACGTAACCTTTTGACAGGGTATGTTAAAAGGGCCCATCGTCAAGCATGCTTGACGATGAATAATAATCATAATCCAGGAAGACGTATCACCATGGCAGGATCATCGAAAAAAGTGATTTTCGCCGCGCTGGCCGGTAACGGCCTGATTGCGTTGACCAAGTTCATCGCTGCCGCCATCACCGGCAGTTCCGCCATGTTGTCCGAAGGTATCCACTCGCTGGTCGATACCGGTAACCAGGTACTGTTGTTACATGGTTTGAAGCAGTCAAAAAAACCGGCTGATGCGCGTTTCCCGTTCGGGCATGGCAAGGAAGTGTACTTCTGGAGTTTCGTGGTGGCGATCCTGGTGTTTGCACTGGGGGCAGGTATTTCTATCTACGAGGGCATTCGCCATATTCTGCACCCACAACCCATCAGTAACCCGATGTTGAATTATATCGTGCTGGGCCTGGCGATCCTGTTTGAAGGCTTTGCCTGGACTTTTGCCTTGACGGAATTTACCAAGACCAAGGGTAAGTGGGGCTACATCGAGGCGGTGCAGCGTGGTAAGGATCCCACCATGTTCGTGGTATTGTTTGAAGACTCGGCCGCCATGCTGGGCCTGTTGGTGGCCTTGACGGGCCTGTTGTTGACGCAGTATACCGGCATCCTGATCTTTGACGGGGCCGCCTCGATCATGATTGGTTTCATCCTCGCCGGCACCGCCATCTGGCTGGCTTTTGAAACCAAGGGCTTACTGATTGGGGAGAGCGCGAACAAGAACGTGGTGGATGGCATCCGTAAACTGGTGCAATCTTATGCTGAAGTCAGTACCACCAACGAAGTGGTCACCATGCACATGGGACCGGATTTTATCCTGTTGAATCTGAGTGTTGATTTTCGTGATGACCTGGATGCCGCCGCGCTGAAAACTGTCATCCATAACATCGACACGGACATCAAGTCACGCTATCCACTGGTCAAGCGGATTTTCATCGAGGCAGAGGCCCCGCAACATCCTTAATCGCTTTGTGCCCGTTGATGATCGCGGGCTAGCAGGATGTATACCGCGGGCAGTATAAACAGGGTAAAGAAAGTGCCAATACCCAGTCCGGCCGCGATGGTCAGGCCGATATGAAAACGACTGACGGCGCCGGCGCCGGTGGCGATCAGCAAGGGCACCATGGCGACTACCAGGGCAATCGAGGTCATGAAGATCGGTCGTAACCGAATGGTCGCCGCCTTTGTCACGGCTTCGCGTTTATTGAGACCTTCCTCTATCTGCAGCTTGTTGGCAAATTCCACGATCAGGATACCGTTTTTGGCCACGACCCCGATCAGGGTAATCAGCCCGACCTTGGTATAGATGTTCAATGACAGGGCGTTGACATCGAACATGATGAAGATCAGGGCACCGGCGGTGGCCAATGGTACCGAGACCAGGATAATAGCCGGGTCTCGCCAGCTTTCGAACTGTGCAGCCAGCACCAGGTAGATGACCAGCAAGGACATTAGCATGGTCACGGTCAGCGCGGCACTTTCCTTGGCATACTGGCGTGAATCACCCAGGTAATCATAGCCGTAACCTTTCGGTAGTGTTTGTTGTGCAATACTGGTGAGCGCTTCCACGGCATCACCCAGTACCACGCCGGGTGCGGTGACGCCTTGCAGGGTCAGGGAATTCAGTTGCTGGAACTGGGTACGCTCGGTGGGCTCAACCGACGGTGTCATGGTCACGATGGTGGATAACGGTACCAGGTGACCGGCGGCGCTGCGCACGTAGTAATCCTTGAGCATCTCGGCATCACGCCGGTAGTCACGCGATACCAGTGGAATTACCTTGTAACTGCGCCCTTCCATGCTGAAGCGGTTCACGTAGCCGCCACCCAGCAGGGTGCCCAGGTTGCGCCCGATACTGGCCATGCTGATACCCAGGTCACCGGCCCGGTCGCGGTCGATATCAATGCTTACCGTGGGCAGGTCGATATCGATGGACTTTTTCAGGAACATGAAATTACCACTGGCCATGGCCTGTTGCAGTAATTGATCGGCGACCTCGACCAGCTCATCGTAACTGCGATCGGTGGTGACCACGAATTGCACCGGTGCCCCGCGTGACGGGGTAGGGATACTGGGGCGTGGAAACACGAATGTGCTTAAACCGGCTACCTGGCTAAGGGCGCCGAACAGTGGGCCCTGTACTTCTTTTTGTGCCCGTTCGCGTTCTTCAGCCGGTTTCATTTTAAAGCCACCGAAGATCTGTCCCGGGGTACGGCCCAGGATATAAAAGCTGTCATTGTATTCGGGGAAAGTTTCAAAGCCGGCCTGGATCTGCTGACCGTAGGCTTCCAGGTATTCCAGTGTCGCGGTACGTGGGCCACTTGCACTGAAGAACAGGATCCCCTGATCTTCATCAGGCGCCAGCTCGTTCTTGCTGTTGAGGTACATCAGGTAGTTGGAGGCCAGGATCAACACGCCGATCATGACTACCAGGCCAATCCGATCCAGGGTTTTTTCCAGTGCCCGTCGATAAACATCCGATAACCAGCTAAAGGCGCGTTCCACTTTTTGTTCAAACTGGCCCTCGTTACCGTGTTCTTTCAACACCCGTGATGACAACATCGGCGAGAGGGTCAGGGCAATCACGCCGGAGATGAGCACCGCACCGGTCAGGGTAAAGGCGAACTCGATAAATAATGCGCCGGTCAGGCCCCCCATGAAACCAATCGGGGCATAGACGGCGAGCAGGGTGGTGGTCATGGCAATGATGGGAATGGCCAGTTCGCGTGCCCCCTTGAGCGCAGCCTGAGTGCGAGGCTCACCGCGTTCGATATGACGGTGCACGTTTTCAACCACGATGATCGCATCATCCACTACCAGGCCGATGGCCAGTACCATGGACAGCAGGGTCAACAGGTTCAGTGAATAACCGAGCAGGTACATCACAAACGCGGCCCCGATCAAGGACAACGGAACCGCCACGGCGGGAATCAACGCGGCACGTACCGAACCCAGCGTCAGGTAGATCACCACCAGCACGATCAACACCGCCTCGATGATGGTCTTGTAGACTTCCTTGATAGAGGACTTGATGAACTGGCTGGCATCGTAAGGGACCTTGACCTGGAGACCTTGTGGTAACTGGGCAGCAATGTTGGGGATTAACTGGTTGACCGAATCGGCCACCGTGATCGGGTTGGCACCGGGTGCCTGTTCGATACCGATGAATACCGAGGGTACGCCCTTGTACCAGGTGGTGGTGTCGTAGTCATCGGCACCCAGTTCGGCCTCGGCGATATCCTGCAAACGTACCAGGGTACCGTTCTCACTGCGTACCACCAGCTTGCGAAAGTTCTCAGGGGCATTGACATCGGTGGTGGTGGTGAGATTGATGGAAACGTACTTGTCCTTGATGGTGCCGATGCCTGCCTGGTAGTTGTTGTTGCGTAACACGTTGACCACGTCTTCACCGGTGACGCCCAGTGCCGCCATGCGTTGCGGGTTTAACCAGATGCGCATGGCAAACTGCGAGGCAAACAGGCGCGCCTTGGCGACACCCGGCAAGGCTTGCAGTTGAGGTTGTACCACGCGTAACACGTAATCACTGATCTGGGGGCGCGGAATGCTATCACTGTAAAAGGCCAGGTACATCAACGCGGTACGATCACCGGT
>JASFOS010000099.1:0-8111 GCA_050116415.1 Thioalkalispiraceae bacterium | reverse complement strand
TGGTTCTCGGACCCGAGGTGACATAAGGCATGACCGCGGGGATCTCGCCGCCGGCGGAAAACATGCCCTGGCTGATGGCCGCACCAATTTCATTTTCGGTGATACCCGGTTGGCAAATGTCGATGCCAGCCTGCATGCCGGCCTTGGTCGCAATTGCGGCCTTTTGCATCACCTCCAGTTCCACCGCCGATTTCCTGAGCCGTCCCTGTTCGACGATGCCAAAGCAATCAATGATGTCGCTCTTGGTAAACGTCGTGTGGAAAAAATCCTGGTGATAGGCGGGGAAAAAGTACGAGTTTCTTTCATAACCGATGGCTTTACCTGAGAGGCCAAACTCGATCAGCGCGGAGACCAGCATCTGGATGGCATCGCCGGTATCCGGGTAGGGACGGGTAATTTCAACCCAGGTTCGCGCGATGACATTGGATTCTTCCAGCTTGCGCGTGATCATGAAGGGTTCACTTTCCAGCGGCACCACCAGTGCCTGGAAGAAGGAATAACCGGTGGTTTGGTAATCGGTCAGGTACATCAGGTTTTCCGGATCGGAAATAATCACCGCATCCAGCAGGCGTTTTTCCATGCGTTGTCTTAATTCCTCGATGCGGCGCTGATATTCCGCAAAGGGAAAAGTCATGTCGTCTCTTTCAATCATGGTGCTAACTCCATTTGGCGATCCACGGCATCTGACAGGATCGCCAGGCCTTGATGCAAATCCGGTTCGGGAATGGTCAGGGGCGGGATTAACTTGATGACGCGACCACCTACACCACAGGGGCCAAACAGCATGCCATGCTCAAAACAGTCACGCGCAATCGCCTTGGCCAGTGCACCGTCGCCCACATCCAGGGCCTGCATCATACCCGTGCCGCGTGCTGTAAAACCCTTGCCCTGGTACTGGTCGGCAATCGTGGCCAGTTGTTGTGCCATCACCTCGCCCTTGGCGCGAACGCCTGCCAGAAAATTATCGTCTTCGAAATAGCGCAGCGCTTCGCGGCCCGCGACGAACGAGATATTCTGGCCACGGAAGGTACCGGTATGCTCACCGGGTTGCCAGTGTTGATCGTGTTCTGGCTTGACCAGGTTCATGGCCAGCGGCGTACCCAGGCCACCAATCCCTTTTGCCAGGGTGACGATATCCGGATCGATGCCGGCTTGTTCGAAACTGAAGTAATGGCCGGTGCGCCCACAGCCTGACTGGATATCATCGACAATCAACAAGGCACCCAGGTCATGTGCCAGTTGTTGCAAGGCCTGTAACCATTCCCTGCTGGCCGCGTTGACCCCGCCCTCGGCCTGCAAGGATTCGACAATAAAGGCAGCCGGTTTCTCAACGCCACCGGATGAGTTCTCGTACAGGGCTCTCAGGGTATCCAGGCTTTCAAGGCCGCCGCCCTCATTGGTTTCAAACGGCCAGTGGGTCACCCCGTTAAGGGGAGTACCGGCGGCATTGCGAAAGTATTCATTGGCGGTGCAGGCCAGCGCTCCCAGGGTCATGCCATGGAAGCCCTGGCTGAAAGCGACAACCTGGTTGCGCCCGGTGACACGGCGTGCCAGTTTCAGTGCCGCTTCCACGGCATTGGTGCCGGTGGGCCCCATGAACTGCAGTTTATAGTTCATGTTGCGCGGTTTGAGTATGGTTTCCACGAACGCCTGGATAAAATCGCGCTTGGCCTGGGTCATCATGTCCAGGCTGTGCAACACACCGTCTGCTTCAATGTACTTGAGGATGGCGGCTTTCAGTTGCGGATTGTTATGGCCAAAATTCAGTACGCCCGCGCCGGCAAAAAAATCAATGTACTCCTTGCCATTTTCATCGGTTTGGCGCGCGTTCCTGGCGCTGACAAATACCGCCGGATAAGCGCGGCAATAAGCGCGAATTTCAGACTCGTAGGTTTCAAACCAATCCATCACATCCTCCTGTTGCATGAAGATTACGTTTAATAACTTGGCACGACTTACTCGTCGGGTAGTGGTAACCCCGCGAGTCGGCTAAAGACCTTGATCACAGAACCAACAACCTGGTCGTTAAAAACATATTCGGGACTGTGGCAAGGTGCCTGGTAGGTTGTGTGCTGTCCGTCGGGCTCTGAGATACCGATTAAGGCAAACGCACCGGGAATCTCGTTGAGGTAATAACTGAAGTCCTCTGAAGCCATCACCGGCATCAGTAATTCAAAGTCGCCGGTTTGTTCGCCCCATTCCTCCTGCAAGGCCTGGCGAAAGCGGGCAGCCGGTTCAGCATGGTTGATGGTCGCCTCATAGCGGGCACGAATTTCAATCTCTGCCGTAACGCCATACGAGGAGGCGGTAGCCTGGGTGATTTCCTGGATTAACGCATTGATAGGTTCACGCCATTTTGGATCGGATAAACGAATACTGCCTTCCAGTTTGACCTTGTCAGGTATCACGGTGACACCATCATTGGCTTCAATGGTGGTGACACTGACGACCGCCGCTGCCTGGGGAGGCAGGCGACGACTGACGATTTGTTGCAGGTTCAAGGTAATCGCGGCGGCCGCCAGTAGTGGGTCGCGGGTAACTTCAGGTTGGGACGCATGGCCACCACGTCCCTGGATCGTCATATGAAAGGTACCGTTGCCTGACATTACCGGGCCTTCCGGGCAGAGTGCTTTCCCGGCAGGCAGGGCAGGCCAGTTATGCCAGCCATAGATGCAGTCTACGCTTTCCAGTGCACCATCTTCGATCATTTTTTGCGCGCCATGTCCACCTTCTTCCGCGGGCTGAAACAGCAGGGTGACGGGACCCGCTAATTTATCCTCGTGTTGTTTAAACCAGGCAGCGGCACCGAGTAACGTCGCCATGTGGCCATCATGACCACATGCATGCATACAACCGCTTACTGTTGAACGGTAATCAATCCTGGCAGTTTCGTTGATAGGTAAGGCATCCATGTCAGTACGAAATGCAAGGTTCGGGCCAGTTGCATTAGCTGCCAGGGTTGCAACCGTCCCCAGCTGGGCACACTCACGCCAGGGAATGTCCCACGCGCTGAGTTGTTGACGAATACGCAAGGCCGTATTTTGTTCCTGCCAGGTCAGTTCTGGATGGCGATGAAACCAGTGACGTAGTTCGATCGACTGATCGAGAATGCTTTGCCAGCTTGCACTCATATGTTACTCCCTTGCATACAAAAATAGCGGCTCGGATAGGTATGCTATAGCCTTTATTACAGTGTATGTACACAATAAGGCACATTCAAGCTGGCACTTTAATTATGAGTAAATCAATTTTTAAAGCGTAATAGCAGGATTTTTTGAAACCGCTTCGTGTAGAAAACAATGATTGTTTTGTAATGTAAGTGTTTTGTGATGATAAGCATCAATGAGTAACAGAAATGTTTAGAGTCGTTTAACTGGTTTTAAATCGATAATAATTTATTCCCAGGCCATGGTTTCCAGGTATAACTTTAGTTGTCCTGCCGATCGGAATTTTTTCAGGATCAGGTTTTTCTTTAGGCCACAAATAATATTCTTGATTTCAGGTGGTTGGTGCCCGTAATACTTTTTGCCACCAATGGCATCATAAAGAATGCGTACCATGTCGATGGTATCGTCACGGATGTTTTCCTTGCGTGGCGCCTTCCACTGGTAAAAGTCCAGTATTTTCAAATCAAAACTTAAACCGAAGCGTTGCACGATGATGTTGCCCATGTGCAGATCACCATGGTACTCGCCCATGTTATGCACGCACTCCATGCCCGCGGCAAGCGCGTGTAACAGGTGCAGGCCCTGAAATGCATTAAGGCGTTTGCCTGGCTGACGTTTGATAAACTCGCTGAGTAACTCACCCTCCACGTATTCAGAGATCAGGAAACTGACCGGCATACCCTGAACGGTGATGGTTTCCTGTGCATTATAATGAATGACGATGGGACAGTGACGAAGTTCATGTAATTTCTTGGCATAGAACTTTATACTTTTGTTATTAAGGTTACGTTGTGGGAAAAACAACTTGGCGGTGCGTTCGATCCCGGTGCTGATTTCACGAACCAGGTATACCTCTCCTTCCCAGCCAGCACCTAACAGTTCCAGCACTTCATATTTACGTGCCAGCACGCGCCCCGGTTGCAGGTCAAAGCTATCAATCGATCTTTTATTCATGGTCAGCCCGGTTTATATCATGCGGTTTAAACGAAGCAGGGTGTAAAAAATATCGCTATTCAATATTACCCGTGTTTTCATGCTCATGCGTACTCATTTATAATATTCAGTATAGCTGTAACTTAGAACAAGTCTAAGTCTATAGATGGACATGCCTCGCTTAAGACAGATAACACAAAGTGAAAACCAACGCGCTTTATAGCTACATCCACAAACAAATCCTGGTATTGATGGCGTTATCACTGTTTCCCGGCCTGGGTTATATCCTGCTGGGCTGGATTAACGACATCTACCTGCCGGCCTTGTACTGGTACCTGGCCGTTGTCGTGATATCCATATGGGGTTATCGCTTGTTCAGGGTGTTTGATTTGCAGACCATGAGCGAGGCGCAGCTGGGATCCTGGTACCAGGGTACCGCGGTGTTCTTTTATCTTTTCTTCTTACTGTGGGCGACTATCTTTGTCCTCTATGCCCCAGAAACAGAGTCTGGTATGCATTACATCGCGGTGTTCACCGAGATCGGCGCAGCAACGGTTGCCGCAACGATATTATTTCCTGACAAGAAATTATACCGCGCCACCATCATCACCCTGATAGTTCCACTGGTCGTTTATTTCTTCCTGCTTGGCACCTGGTATGGTTATGTCCTGACAGTATTCGCCTGCATCTTCGGCTGGGTTTTGCTTTATGCCGCCAACGGTAGTAACGAGCTGTTTAGCCAGACAATCTTTCAATCCACGCATGATTTTTTGACCGGCTTGTATAACCGCCAATACATCATCGAGGCTCTTCAGAAAAAAATGAATACGCTGAAAGAGCAAAACAGTTGTTCCTATTTATTATTAATCGATCTGGATCATTTCAAAACGGTTAACGATTCATTAGGTCATGATGTTGGTGATGCATTACTGCAGGAAGTGGTGCACAGAATCCAGAAGACATTGCCGGAAAACACGATGATCTCGCGATTGGGCGGTGATGAATTCATCATTACCGGTGAAAACTTTTCCGACAAGCCGGAATGCAAGTCACAGGCGCTAAAAATATCCCAGGAATTACTCTATGTATTGAAAGTTGCCTACAAGGTTAACAAGCATCATATTTACCTGAGTGCAAGTATTGGGGTCAGTATCATCGAGCCATCCGGTGTCAACGCGGTTGATTTTATAAAAGAAGCGGATATCGCCATGTATGAAGTAAAAGCGCAGGGTCGTGATGGCATATTCTTCTTTGATGAAACCATGGCCGAGCAGGTGGAATACAACCTGAAGCTGGAGCAGTTACTTCATTTCGCGGTTGAGAAAAAACAGATTCGGCTTGTTTACCAGCCGCAGTTTAATGATTCAAACGAGATAACGGGTGTGGAAGTTCTGGCGCGCTGGTCTAGCGATGAACTGGGGGAAGTTTCACCCGCCGAATTTATTCCGATTGCAGAAAAAACCGGCTTGATCATCGAGTTGGGCAAGCAAATTATGGAAATGGCGTTTATGACCCTGGCCGGCTGGCATGGTAAAGGCCTGGATAATATACAGGTATCGGTCAATATCAGTATGCGCCAGTTTACACATTATAATTTTATCAATGATGTTACTGAATTGTGCCACCAGTACCTGGATCGAAATACCGTGTCGAAAGTCACCTTTGAGATTACGGAAAGTGTAGTCGCCGAAGATATTAATAAGGTGATTAACATCATCGAAGAAATCAAGAAGCTGGGTATTCGTTTTTCCATGGATGATTTTGGCACCGGCTACAGTTCCTTGAGTTACATTCGCCAGCTACCTATTGATGAACTCAAAATCGATCGTCATTTTGTTAAAGACCTGTCGCGCGATGCCAGCGCCGAGGAAATGGTCAATACCATATTGCACATGGCGAGAATATTTAACCTGTCAGTCGTTGCCGAAGGCGTGGAAACCGAGGAGCAACACAGGTTCCTGCTGGAACACGGCTGCAAGACTTTCCAGGGTTACAGGTTTTCGAAACCTGTGCCTGAAACAGTGTTGATAGAGCGCTACCTGGCGCCAAAATAAAAGCCCGCATTGCGGGCTTTTTTATGGCTGAACGGGTTGTTTGCTTAACCGAAAAACCGCCCGCCACTGGCTACCAGTATGACGATCAGGCCAATACTGGTATTAATGCCGACCATTTTACGGATCTGGTTGAGGTTTTTGCCACCGGTCGGCCAGTCCTGGATGGCAACGGCGTTCTTGAGCCGCTTGAAAGGTGCAAAGAACACGTGCATATAAATCAGGATCATGATGATACCGAGCCCGTTCATGATGTGAATATACTTCGGTGCATCGGCAAAGCCGCCCCAGATACTGAACGTCATCAGGTAGCCGGTTAACGGCAGAAAGATCACGCACAGCCAGACAAACGGAAAAAACTTTTGAAATACGCCCACCCACAGGGTCAGGCGTTGGGGTGGTTCCAGTTGGCTGGCGGCTACCGGGCGCAGACACATGTAGGCGAAAAACATGCCGCCAACCCAGACCACGGCCGAGAGCAGGTGCAGTACGATATTAAAAGTATTGATAGTCATTATTATTTTACCTTGAGTTATTTTCCGGTGGCATTGGTTTTTAGCCAGCCTCTTACGCGCTTGACCAGTTCATCGCTTTTACCGACGAAGAAATGGTTGGCGCCATCGATTTTGACCTGGTTGTAACGCTTGTTACCGGATTTCCTGGCGGCTTTGACCTTGGTATCCGCGCCGTTCAGGACGTTCTGCAAATCCTGGCTGCCGTAGATATCCAGGATGGGGACCTGGATCGAGCTTATTGATTTGGCAAAGTCTCTTTCACCATCATCAAACTGGATGGCAGGCGCGCCGATGGCGACCAGCGCCTTGATGTCAGCATTGGGGTTGTTGGCCAGGTAGTAGCCTGACATGGTTGAGCCCAGGCTATGTGCGACGATTACAATGTTTTTAATACCTTGTGCCTTGAGAAAATCCACGGCGGCATTGATACGCGGCGCAATTTCCACGAACAACGGGGCGTATTCCTTATATGTAGCCTCGTTGCGCAGAATGGGCATTTGAATGGAAAGCGTTTGCCAGCCATAGTCCGGTAACTGGGTGCGCAACGGGTAGACCACGTCAGGCCAGTTGGGGTGCACGCCGCTACCGTGTATCACGATGGCCGCGCCCTGAGCTTTCTCCGTGGTTTGTTCGGCGTAGATGGCAAGGAATTTCTGGCCATCGGCAGTGAGCCAGCGGGCTTCGCCAACCAGCAGCGAGTCGACAATCTGGTCAGCCCAACGTTTTTCCTTGGCCGTGTCAGAGGCGAAGGTTGCAAGGCTGAACAGGCTGAATAGTGCGATTAGTATAGTTTTTGACCAAATCTTGCGTGGCATAACCCCTCCAAATCCGCATTTTAAGGAATAAATCCCAGTATACGCAGCTATCGTGGCCTGCAAAAGCTGAAAATTCTTTTGTGATCAGGTAAAGTTTGCCGTTCGCCCGGCCCGGGTCAGTAAAAACCTTAACAAGCAAGAGGCAATAACAATGGCTGATTTCAAAATTGCACCTTCGATTCTGTCGGCAGATTTTGCCCGTCTGGGTGAAGAAGTAGATAACGTCATCAAGTCAGGTGCTGATGTGGTGCACTTTGACGTCATGGATAACCACTATGTTCCTAACCTGACCATCGGTCCGCTGGTGTGTGAATCACTGCGCAAGCATGGTGTTACCGCGGATATCGATGTGCACCTGATGGTTAAACCGGTTGACCGCATTATTCCTGATTTTATTGATGCGGGCGCCAGCTACATCACTTTCCACCCGGAAGCGTCCGAGCACATTGACCGCACTTTGCAGATGATTCGTGATGGCGGTTGTAAGTCCGGCCTGGTTTTCAACCCGGCGACGCCTCTCGACATCCTCAAACACGTGATGGACAAGGTGGATATCGTGTTACTGATGTCGGTAAACCCCGGCTTCGGTGGCCAGAGCTTTATTCCTGAAACCATGAACAAGTTGCGTGA
>JASFOS010000098.1:0-8194 GCA_050116415.1 Thioalkalispiraceae bacterium | reverse complement strand
CTTTCTTCGGTATGCAAAACCCTTGGTGGTGATTGCCTTGCTGGTCGGTTGGCTGAATATCGCTTTCATCCTTGCCATGCTGGAAGGCCAGATTGTGCGTGTTATCCTGCTGTTTTTTCTTTCACCAGTATGGGCGACGTTACTGGCCTGGCTGGTACTTAAAGAGGAACTTCACAGCTATTCCTGGGAGATCATCTTGCTGGCCATGACAGGGGCGCTGATCATGTTATGGTCTCCTGAACTGGGGGTGCCGTTGCCGCGGGAACGCGCGGACTGGTTGGCGTTGTCGGCAGGTGTGTGTTTTGCCGCGGCGAACATGATGATACGTAAAACACAGCAAGCGCCGATCATGGTGAAAACCATCACCGGGTTAGTGGGAGTAGTGCTGGTATCAGCGATTTTAATCGTGATTACGCAGACGCCCGCCGGACAATTAACCCTGCTGAATGTTACCTGGTCATTACTCTACGGCATCGTGGGCATGAGCCTGATGACCTTGAGTGTTGTATACGGTGTGACGCATATGCCATTACATCGCTCGTCGGTGATCCTGTTGTTCGAGATCGTGGTCGGTGCGGTCTCGGCGGTATGGCTGGCCAACGAGAAAATACTGCCGCAAGAGTGGTGGGGAGGTAGCCTGGTGGTACTGGCAGCCTATTTTTCTGCCCGGTTACAGATACGAAGTAGAACATCATGATTAAATCACTGTTACATGCCAGCCTGATTATTTCAGAGCTGGAACAATCAAGGCATTTTTATGAAGAGGTGCTGGGAATGGAACGTGATAGCTCACGTCCTGACCTGGGTTTTCCCGGCTGGTGGTTCAAGGTGGGTAACCAGCAAATCCACCTGCTGCAATTACCCAACCCTGATCCTGTCGAGGGCCGGCCTCAACATGGCGGTCGAGACCGACACGTGGCCATGGCGGTCGATGACATTGAAAAACTTGAGCAGAACCTGCGACAGTCTGGCGTTGATTTCACGCGCAGTCGCTCGGGACGCGCCGCGCTGTTTTGTCGCGACCCGGATGGTAATGCGCTGGAGTTTATCGAAGTAAGCTAACCGGCTACTGGTTGTTTAACACTTCGATCAGCTGAGGTTCCAGGCACTGCTGCTGGATTGAGGTTGCTACCGGGTTACCGTCTTCATCGGTCAGTATAAAGATATCTTCGGCACGTTCACCAAACGTCGCAATTTTTGCATTGATCAGTTGTACCTGGCATTTGTTCAGTACCGTACCGATACGGGCTAACAGGCCTGGTCGATCGTAGGTGATCACTTCCATGATGGTGTAGTGGTTATTTTTATCTTCCTGGAAATGAATCCTCGTCGCGAAGGTAAAATGTTTGGCCTGGCGGGTGAGTTGTTCGGTACCGGGGGGCAGGTTAATCTGCGAGTTGTTTATATTGTCTGTTAGTCGTTGCTTGATTTCCTCGTAGCGTGAAGGGGTTACTGGATTGTTTTCATGATCCAGCAGGATAAAGCTATCAAGGGTGTAATTGTCGGTTGAGGTCAAAACGCGCGCATCATAAACAGTTAATCCCAGTTGATTGAGTGTTGAGGTGATAATAGTAAAAATATTATTTTTCCCCTGGGTATAGATAAATACCACGCTGCCACCGCGCTGTGGTTCATCGCGCACCAGGACCAGCGGCTGTTGTGAGTCTGTATGGGATAAAATTTCCCGGGTATGCCACAATATTTCATTGGCGTTGTAGCGTAAAAAATATTCATCACCAAGCCGTGACCAGAGCTGTTTCACCTGTTCGATATCCAGCCTGGCTTCGGCAATTTTCTTGAGACTTTCCTGTTTGACGTCTTCAATATATTCATTGTGTGCCAGTGGGTGATCCAGGCCGCGACGAAAAGCCTGGTGAGTAGCAAAATAAAGTTCACGTAACAGGGCGTCTTTCCAGTTATTCCAGACTTCACTGCTTGTACCGCGAATATCCGCAACGGTTAGCAGGTAAAGATAATCGAGTCGCGTTTTATTGCCGACTTGCTGGGCGAACTCATGAACAATCATGGGGTCACTGATATCCTTACGCTGCGCGGTGGAGGACATTAACAAATGGTTGCGTACTAACCAGCCAACCAGGTTGGTGTCATAAACACTCAGTTCGTGGAGTTGACAAAACTCCCTGGCATCCTGTTCGCCCAGCACCGAGTGATCGCCACCTCGGCCTTTGGCGATATCGTGAAACAGGCCAGCCAGCAGTACCAGTTCCTGCTTCGGCAGGTTGTTGATTATCCTGCTGCATAAAGGAAATTCGTCATAGTGCTCGGCGACCGTGAAACGGCGCAGGTTGCGAATCACGAACAAGGTATGTTCATCGACGGTATAGACATGAAACAGGTCATGTTGCATCTGGCCGACGATCTTGGCGAAGGACGGAATGTAGGCAGCCAGTACCCCGTAAGTGTTCATGCGTCTCAGCACGTGCGTTACCCCGGTGCCATGACGAAGGATCTCCATGAACAGGCTCTTACATCGTATATCGTTTCTGAACCCGGCATCAATCAGGTGCAGGTGTTCACGAATGGCGCGAATGGTGTTGGCGCGGATACCTTTCAGGTCGGGATGTTGCTGCAGCAGTAAAAACACTTCCAGCAAGGCGAAAGGATTATACTCAAAGGTTTTCTCGTGGCTGACTTCCAGGAATCCTTTGCTGGATTGAAAGCGACTGTTTATTTCTACAGGCGCGGTGTCATCATCAGTATAGAGAATTTCTTCCTGGAACAATTGCAGCAGCATTTCATTGAGTCGGCTTAACTCGGTAATCGTGCGGTAATACTGCTTCATAAACTGTTCGACGCCCAGGCGGCGATAGTTATCCTTGAAACCGAACTGCTTGGCGAGTGCGCGTTGATGATCGAACAGCAGGCGATCTTCACGTCGCCCGGTCAGGATATGCAGGCCAAAGCGAATGCGCCATAAAAATGCCTGGCCCTGGTGAAGGGTCTGGTATTCCTGTGCCGTTAAGAAACCATGGTCAACCAGTTGCTCCAGGGTATCGGCATCAAAATGTCGCTTCGCTATCCAGCCGATGACCTGGATATCGCGTAAGCCACCCGGGCCTTCCTTGATATTGGGCTCCAGGTTATAAGCCGTGTCATTGAATTTCTGGTGGCGTTGCTGTTGTTCTTTCCACTTGGCGGCAAAGAATTCCGGCCCAGGCCAGAGTTTATCCGGGCCACATTTCTTGCGCTGTTCATCAAATAGCGACTGGGGACCATGTATCAGCCGTGCCTCCTGGATATTGGTT
Source organism: Thioalkalispiraceae bacterium (assembly GCA_050116415.1). GTDB lineage: Bacteria > Pseudomonadota > Gammaproteobacteria > UBA6429 > Thiohalophilaceae > JARRJY01. The sequence continues at coordinate 4,928 of JASFOS010000098.1, read as the reverse complement.
GCGATGGTAATGTCCTGCCTGGCTTCATTGACACATTCTTTTACAGTTCGCACGCTGTGGCCGATTTCCAGGCCAATATCCCACAGGAAAGTCAGGAACTGCTCGATGACCGGCTGGTATTTTTTATGGTGTTTCTTTAGCAGGATGAGAATATCCACGTCAGACGCAGGGTGCAGCTCACCACGCCCGTAGCCGCCTACCGCCACCAGGGCGATTTCATCGAGGTAGTCCTTGAAGCAATGTTGCCAGATGCGGATCAGTAGCTGGTCAACCACCGCGGATTTTTGCTGCACCAGTTCGGTGGCCGCACGTCCGGCGTGAAAGCGTTCTTCGAGGGTCGATTCTGCTTTTAGCAGCGTTTCCCGAAACAGGGAAATGGAAAGGCCTTGTTGTTGAAATTGTTGATCAAATTGCTGGCAATTTAATAACTCATTATCAACCGGGCGTGGAATCAAAATGTTTCCTCGTGACGTTTGGTGAGCACTTCGTGGCCATCGGGGGTGACCAGGATGGTGTGCTCCCATTGGGCAGACAGTGAGCGGTCCTTGGTGACCACGGTCCAGCCATCCTTGAGCAATTTCACGTTGCGTTTACCGGCATTGATCATGGGTTCAATGGTAAAGATCATGCCGGCTTCCAGTACCAGGCCGGTGTCGGGGGAACCATAGTGGAGGACCTGGGGCTCCTCGTGGAATTCACTGCCAATGCCGTGTCCGCAGTACTCGCGCACCACCGAGTAGTGGTTGGCTTCGGCATGGGTCTGGATGACATGGCCGATATCGCCCAGCTTGATCCCGGGTTTGACCAGGTCGATGCCCAGGCGCATGCACTCGTAACTGATTTTGCACAGGCGCCGCGCCTGGATCGAGGGCTCGCCGACGAAAAACATTTTACTGGTATCACCGTGATAGCCGTCCTTGATGACGGTGATGTCGATATTGATGATATCGCCTTTCTTGAGACGCTTGTCAGCGGGAATACCGTGGCAAATCACATGGTTAACCGAGGTACAGATGGACTTGGGAAAACCATGGTAGTTGAGCGGGGCAGGGATGGCCTGTTGCTCGTTCACAATGTAATCGTGGCAGATTTTGTCCAGTTCGTCGGTCGTGACCCCGGCCTGGACGTGAGGTTCGATCATTTCCAGGATCTCGGCGGCGAGGCGACCCGCCACGCGCATTTTCTCGATTTCGTCGGCCGTTTTTATCTTTACACTCATGTCTGGGTATCCATTTTGCGGTTTTGGGCAAAAAAGCGCAAATCCGCCATAAAATTCAATGACTTTGGGCAATCTGATTGTCTCACAAGGCTGGGTATGGTATAAAGCGCGCGCCCGTTTAGCAAATATTAATGGGCACGAACTTAAATTAACTAAATCCGCACATACACCGGCACATTTACCCGGGTGCTCCGCGAAATAACGGGGTTGGTAGATGGGGTGTATGGAGGCTCAACCCGTACAGGAGAATACAATGAGCGATGTATCTATGCGCCAGATGCTCGAGGCTGGCGTGCACTTTGGTCACCAGACCCGTTACTGGAACCCTAAAATGCGTGCTTACATTTTCGGGGAACGTAACAAAATCCATATCATCAACCTGGAAAAATCCCTGCCCATGTACAAAGATGCGATGAACTTCGTCGGTTCATTGGCAGCAAATCGTGGCAAGATTCTGTTTGTCGGTACCAAGCGTTCTGCGCAGCAGGTGGTGCGTGAAGAAGCTGAACGCTGTGGCATGCCGTATGTTAACCACCGCTGGCTGGGTGGCATGTTAACCAACTTCAAAACGGTGAAACAATCCATCAAGCGTTTGAAAGACCTGGAGGCCATGGCTGAAACCGGTGGTTTTGAAGGTTTGAACAAGAAAGAAGTACTGACCCTGTCACGCGAACAGGAAAAACTGGAGCGCAGCCTGGGTGGAATCAAAAACATGGCAACCCTGCCGGATGCCCTGTTCGTTATCGATGTGGGTCACGAAGACATCGCGGTAAAAGAAGCGGTCAAACTGGGTATCCCGGTTATTGGCGTGGTGGATTCCAACAATAGCCCGGATGGTATTGATTACGTTATTCCAGGTAATGATGACGCAATTCGTGCCATCACCTTCTATACCCAGGGTATTGCAACCGCGATCGCGGATGGTCGCGCTTCTTCTGCGCATGCCGCTGGCGGTGATGCCGATGACTTTGTCGAGCTGGACGAGGAAGCAGCACCTGTTGCCAAGAAGAAAGCCAAGAAAAAGACGGCGAAAAAGAAAGTTGCCAAGGCCGCAACTGATGAAGCAGAAGCAAAACCTGCTGCCAAAAAGAAAACAGCTAAGAAAAAAGTAGCCAAGAAGAAAACGGCTGCCAAAGCTAAGGATGACGCTGCCGAATAATGCAGCTACATGAAAAGGGGGCTGCGCGCCCCCTTTTTCTGAGCCATCCCGAACTTGAACTATTTTTTCTGAATTATTGTTAAGAGGATTAAGAACATGGCTATCACAGCAGCACAAGTTAAAGAACTGCGTGAACGTACTGGCGTGGGCATGATGGAATGCAAGAAAGCATTAACCGAAACCGATGGTGATATTGATGCTGCCATCGAACTCCTGCGCAAAAGTGGACAAGCAAAAGCTGACAAGAAAGCAGGTCGTACAGCAGCAGAAGGTCTGGTTGTTATTCGTATCAGTGATGACAACAAAACAGCTGCGGTTGTTGAAGTAAACTGTGAAACCGATTTTGCGGCCAAGGATGAAAACTTCAGTGGCTTCGTTAACACACTGGCGGACCACATCCTGGCGACCAAGCCTGCCGATATGGATGCACTGATGGCATCTACAATGAATGGTGAAACAGTTGAAGAAGCATTGAAAAACCTGATCGCCAAAGTCGGTGAGAACATGAATATTCGCCGCTTTGAAATCATTGAAGGCAAAGGTAACTTTGCCAGTTACATGCATGGCGTACGCATCGGTGTCCTGGTCGACCTGCAAGGTGGTGACGAAGCACTAGGTAAGGATCTTGCCATGCATATTGCGGCAAGCCGTCCAATCTGTGTTGCTGAAGATGATGTGCCACAGGAAGCAATCGATAAGGAAAAAGAAATTTTTGCCGCGCAGGCAGCCGAAAGTGGCAAGCCCGCGGATATCATCGAGAAAATGATCTCCGGTCGAATCAAGAAATTCCTCAAGGAAATTACCCTGTTAGGGCAACCGTTTGTTAAGGATCCTGATCAAACAGTTGAAAAGCTACTGAAAGATGCCAATGCTTCTGTGGTTCAATTTATTCGCTACGAAGTTGGCGAAGGTATCGAGAAGAAGCAAGAAAACTTCGCTGATGAAGTTGCTGCGCAAATAAAAGGTTAGTCAGATACTAAAAATACATTGAGGAAAAAACATGGCATCAGACCTTAAATACCAACGTATCCTGTTAAAGCTGAGTGGTGAAGCCCTGATGGGTGAGCAGGACTTTGGTATTGATCCAAAAGTTGTTGATAATATTGCAAAAGATGTCAAGCAACTGGTTGGGAAAGGGGTCCAGGTGGCCATGGTGATAGGCGGTGGCAATATTTTCCGTGGCGTAAGTTTATCAGCAAGTGGTATGGATCGTACCTCGGCTGATCATATGGGAATGTTGGCCACCGTTATCAATTCGCTTGCGCTGCAGGATGCCCTGGAAAGACAAGGCTTGAATGTGCGCGTGATGTCAGCATTGCCAATCCACAATGTGTGCGAAGACTATATACGTCGCCGCGCCGTAAGACACCTGGAAAAAGATCGCGTGGTGATTTTTGCGGCAGGTACGGGTAACCCGTTTTTTACTACCGACACAGCAGCAAGTCTGCGCGGTATTGAAGTTAATGCCGATGTGGTAATGAAAGGTACCAAGGTTGACGGTGTGTATACGGCAGATCCTGAAAAAGATCCAACAGCTACACGCTATGAACGATTAACGTATGATGAGGTCATAGAAGGTAAGCTGGCAGTAATGGACACCACGGCAATTGTGCTGTGTCGTGATAACAAGATTCCAATCCGCGTATTCAATATGAACAAGGCGGGTACCTTGTTGAGCATCATCGAGGGTGGTGATGAAGGTACATTAGTAGAGTGAGGGTGATTTCATGCTTGATGAATACAAAAAAGATGCTGAAACCCGTATGGGTAAGAGTGTTGAATCACTGAAAGGTGACCTGGTCAAAATCAGAACCGGTCGTGCACATCCCAGTTTGTTAGAACATATCACTGTTGAATATTATGGTTCAGAAGTGCCCTTGTCTCAGGTTGCCAATATCAATGTTGCCGATGCGCGCACCCTGAGTGTAACGCCCTGGGAAAAACCTATGGTTTCGGTGATTGAAAAAGCTATCATCAATTCCGACATGGGTTTGAATCCGGCTACAGCTGGTGAAGTAATTCGTATTCCATTACCCCCGCTTACAGAGGAGCGCCGCAAGGATCTGATAAAAGTTGTCAAGCAGGAAGGTGAAGGTGCCAAGGTTGCGATTCGTAACATTCGTCGTGATGTGTTGAGTGATATCAAGACATTGCTAAAAGAAAAGGAAATCACTGAAGATGAAGAGCGTCAGGCTCAGGATGAAATTCAGAAGATTACTGACAAGTATGTTGCCCTGGTCGACAAGGTGTTGGAAGAAAAAGAAAAAGACCTGATGGAAATCTAGAATTAACGACGATATATATCATATTACTGACGTCTGTTATTGGTTGACTGGAAATGGGAGGGTCAGACGTGACAAACAACGACACAACCAAATCCGATAACAGTCAACCTGTTACTTCATCTGAAAAAATGCCTGAACATATTGCCATTATCATGGATGGTAATGGTCGCTGGGCACAACAAAAAGGTAAGCCACGCTATGCCGGACATAAAGCCGGCGTGGAAGCGGTGCGTGATGTTGTTAAGCAATGCAGCGTTAAAGGTAT
>JASFOS010000097.1:0-8231 GCA_050116415.1 Thioalkalispiraceae bacterium | reverse complement strand
ACTGTATCAGCCTGGAGTGTGACGCTGAAGATCGGGAATACCTGTTTGTCGACTGGTTGAATGCGCTGGTTTACGAGATGGCGACCCGCCATATGTTATTCAGCCAGTTTGATGTGAAGATTCAGGACGGGCATTTGCAGGCCAGGGTCTGCGGTGAAAAGGTTGACCGCAACAGGCATCAGCCGGCGGTCGAGATCAAAGGCGCCACCTTGACAGAATTGCGGGTAAAACAGCAGCAGGATGGTCGCTGGCTCGCGCAATGTATCGTCGATGTTTAACAGGGGATAACGATCATCGATATCAGGATATTCAACAAGGTCAATGATTATACCTGGCGTATTGAGCCCACGGGGAAAATGCGTGTCCCCGCGGTAATCTATGCCGATGAGCAGTTGATCAAGGACATGGATGACAAGGTGCGTGAGCAGATTTGTAACGTTGCCATGTTGCCGGGGATTGTACAGGCCGCCTATGCGATGCCCGATGCACACTGGGGATACGGCTTTCCCATCGGTGGTGTGGCGGCATTTGATGCCGAGCAGGGTGGCGTTATTTCAGCAGGAGGTGTCGGCTTTGATATCTCCTGCGGGGTACGTTGCCTGCATACCGGGCTCAACAAGATGGAAGTCGAGCCGCTCAAAAAAGCCCTGGTCGATCAACTCTATCGCGACATTCCTGCCGGGGTCGGCAGTACCGGCACGATTCACCTTACCATGTCGCAAATGAATGCCATGTTAAAAGGTGGCGCCCAGTGGGCGGTAGAGCGGGGCTATGGCGACGCCATTGACCTGGAACGTATCGAAGAGCACGGTTGCATGCAAGGCGCCGAGCCGCGCCAGGTTTCCGAGCATGCCAAGAAACGCCAGCAGAATGAAATGGGCACCCTGGGTTCCGGTAATCATTACCTGGAAGTCCAGCATGTTACGGCGATATACGACGAGCTGATTGCCGAACGTTTTGGCCTCCACCAGGGCGATGTGGTGGTCAGTATTCACTGTGGTTCACGGGGCCTGGGTCACCAAATTGGTACCGAGTTTCTCAAGGAGATGGCCATGGCGGCCTCCCGTTTCGGGATTGAACTACCGGACCGGGAGCTGGCCTGTGCCCCGGTGAACTCGGAGATCGGACAACGTTACCTGGGTGCCATGCGTGCGGGCGTAAATTGTGCCCTGGCCAATCGGCAAATCATTACCCATTTAACGCGTGGCGCATTTGCCCGTATTTTTCCCGATGCTGATTTGCGCTTGCTCTATGATGTTTCGCATAACACCTGTAAAGTGGAACAGCACGAAATTAATGGCGAGAAGCGCCGGCTTTATATTCATCGCAAAGGCGCCACCCGTGCCTATGGGCCGGGGCATCCGGATATTCCTGCAGCCTTGCGCGAGGTCGGCCAGCCGGTGATCATTGGCGGTTCGATGGGGACCGGCTCATATATTCTCGCAGGCACAAAGCAAAGTGAACAACTGGCGTTCAGTTCAGCCTGTCATGGGGCGGGACGGGCGATGAGTCGACACCAGGCAACACGACAGTGGCGTGGCAAGGAACTGATCAGGCAGTTGCAGGATGAAAAAGGCATCCTGATTCGCAGTCCCTCAATGCGTGGGGTGGCCGAGGAGGCACCCGGTTCATACAAGGACGTTACGGCAGTGGTCGATTCAGCGGATCAATCGGGCCTGGCAAAAAAGGTAGTACGTCTGGAACCGCTGGTTTGTGTAAAAGGTTGATACCCAGCCGAGACAACTTGTAGTGTTGTCGCGACAGGTAGTAGGCTAGGCGTGGCAACCTGGTTATTTATAATTTGAATAATAACATGTTCAATGAATATCAATTTCTGTTATCGCTTGGTGGTATCCTGTTACTGGGGATGGCCACAGATCTACTGGGGAGACGTACTTTTCTACCACGAGTGACATTGTTACTGATCTTTGGCGTTATTATTGGCCCGGAAGTTCTTGACCTGATTCCAGATTTTTTCACTCATCGTTTTGAGTTGATCGCAGAAATGGCGTTGTTAATGGTGGGTTTTCTGCTGGGTGGAAAGCTGACTAAAGAAACACTGGCTCAAAATGGTCGAAGAATGCTCATCATTTCGATAACTGCAGCATTGACTACCAGCCTGATTGTATTATGTGGCCTGTCTTTGCTAGGGCTTGGTTTTGGCCTTGTGATTCTGTTGGCGAGTCTAGCGGCGGCTACTGCACCGGCCGCAGTTGTAGATGTAGTAATGGAAGTAGAAGATAACAGCCCATTTGCAAACCTGTTACTTTCCATTGTCGCTCTTGATGATGCTTGGGCCTTGCTAATTTTTAGTATCAGTCTTTCATTTGTCGAGATAGTCAACGGTAGTGGTGTGTCGTTTTCACCTGTACTTAACATCACTAAGGAACTGGGTGGTGCTCTGTTATTGGGATTATGCATCGGGTTACCTGCAGCATATTTCACTGGGCGCATCAAACGTGGTCAGCCTATATTGACCGAGGCATTGGGACTGGTTTTTCTCTGTGGTGGATTGGCCTTGTGGCTGGAGGTTTCTTTCCTGATTGCTTCCATGGTTATGGGGGCAGTTATCGCTAATCTAGCCAAGCATCATAAATACCCGTTTCATGCGATAGAAGGAATAGAGTGGCCGATCATGGCCTTGTTTTTTGTGCTTGCAGGCGCGACACTTGATATAGACGTGTTGGCTGATATCGGCTTTATTGGGATTGCCTATATTCTTGCTAGGACCGCCGGAAAAGTAATTGGTGCGTGGTTGGGGTGTATTTACAGTAATAGTGACAAGGTAACACGGCGCTGGTTGGGCTTGGCCATGTTACCCCAGGCCGGTGCAGCAATCGGAATGGCACTAGTGGCGGCAAACAAGTTTCCCGAGTACCACCAGGTTCTATTGTCGATAGTGATAAGTACCACGATCATTTTTGAGTTATTTGGACCGGTATTTACACGTTTTGCACTCAGCAAATTTCGACAGGCACAGGTTGATTATGATTAAGGTGATACAGGGAGATATAACTACGCTTGATGTTGATGCCATCGTCAACGCCGCCAATCATCGTTTGCTGGGAGGCGGTGGTGTTGATGGTGCGATACATCGTGCGGCAGGCCCACAGTTGCTGGAGGCCTGTCGCGCGCTCAATGGTTGTGAAACCGGTGAGGCAAAGCTGACCGCAGGCTTCAGGTTGCCAGCCAGTTATGTGATTCATACCGTTGGCCCGGTGTGGCAGGGTGGAAACCATCATGAGGCGGAATTGCTGGAACGTTGTTATCGGCGCTGTTTTGAAATTGCACTGGAACAGGGCGATATTCACAGCATCGCCTTTCCCGGCATCAGTACCGGGGTTTACGGCTTTCCCAAGGACAAGGCGGCGGATATTGCGATTCGTGTTATGAAACAGTTCGAAGACAGGTTTAATAAAATTATTGCTTGTGCCTTCAGCGAAGAGGATGCGAAAAGATACCGGGCGAAATTATGAAGTTCATCTTGATCACATCATTATCTTTTTTATTTTGCTTGTCGGCCAGCGCGGGACAGGAAGAATATGATGCCTGTATCCTGAAGCATATGAAACAGGTGAAAATCGATGTGGTTGCCCACCTGGTTAAACAGGCCTGCAAAGAAAACTATAAATCAGCCGCATTTACCAGTGAGAAGAAAAAAATATTCAATGAGTGCATCCTTGAGAATCTGGAAGAGGTTGAGAGTATACCTGCCGCGATGGAGATCAAGGACGCATGCAACCGTAAAGCAAACAGGAAATAAATCAACAGGTTAAATAAAAATTTCTGTCAGAAAAATGCGTTTAAGCTTAAATAATTCATGTCCGGGCGTGCGCAATTAATTGACCTATGTCAATGTCTGACTGTAATAGCCAGCGTATAAAATGTATACAAACCAATCAATTTTCAGGGGGATTAATATGACCCAAATGCTGTCTCTCACCAAGTACGAACACCAGGTTCTTCCCAGGTTACGTGATTTGCTCAACCAGTCAGAATCAGTCGAAGATGTGAAAAAATTCTTTATTGAAACTGTTCAGGAGTTTTTCGAGCTTGCCACGGAAGGAAAACTGGCTATCGAGTATGAGGATATAACATTGACACCGGAAAAAGAGCCCTATTACTCGATGTCTAAAAAAGTCATGGCGGATGAGACGATGAAAGAGCTGGCAGACAGCGATCTGGATGCGGTCATGCATCGTATGGCCGAGCAGGCAGCACATCGTCACAAACATTTAATGAAAAATAATGTCAAAACCAACCTTAAGATAAAGGGCCACTAGTATAGGGTTTGTTACGGTGCCCTAATCACGGGCACCGATTCAATTGATACTTATTTTACAGCTTATTTTCCGAGCCTCGTTACTTTAATAAAAGATTCAGATAACTCATTTCGACCCGCCTTGTCGATAAGTTGTTCAATAGTTTGCATGATTTCTGATAATGGTCCGGTAATGAATACCATGCCCAGTTCCAGAGTGGCGCGCCTGTCAGCGATAGGGTTCGCGGTATTGGGATGTTCCGGTTTGAGGAATACAATCTGTATTTCGTCAACTTCATCGGGAATTCTGTCACAACCTCCTCCGGGTGCGACAAACTTGAATAACTCTTCGGGGGTGCGAATGGGGACACTTTCTTCCTGGAAATCAGTGTCGTCTGAGCGGGCATTAAATTCAACGATGATGGTTGGCTCCATAATCTTAACTCCAGATTTTTTTATTATGAAATAATTTTAGTAAAAAAAAGGGGCAGAGACGTCGCTCATGCCCCGTCAAATGCGGCCATATAAACAATTATCTCACCGGTGCGGCACCGACCTCAGGAACCTCGACTTCTTCATGTTCGAGACGTCCCTTGTTATGGAATGCGCTATATTCATCTACACAAACTGTGCCACTTTTATCTTTGTCAGCCTCGTTGAAGTTTCTGTACAAATCCTTGCGCACTTTTGCTTCAGACATGCTGATGCAGCCATCGGCATTGGCATCAATATCTTCAAACATGACTGGGCCTTGTGTTTTGGTAGCACAACCGCTGGTTACCGAAAACGTAACATACAATAAAAATATGGGTATCATTTTCAAGTTCATAACGAATTCTCCTTTACCCTGAGTATTAATTAAACACCCTTCTCGTGTTATTCCCTGGCTGTGTTACATTGCAGTATTACAGTTGCAAATAAAAATAGTATTTCAGGCCACAATTTACATTGATATGTGTCAATTTATTTCAAAAAATAGGCTATAAGAATTTTTATGCTCTGTTTGAACGGATACTTGCTCGATAACGATACGTAAATTCTACATGCAGCCCATACACGAACTGATCAATCGAATACATTGGGACCGTGAGTTTGGCGAAGGAGACTTTGAACTGGGTTTCCTGGATCGACTGCAGGATAAAATTATACGTTTGCCTTTCAGTAAGGTGGTTTTTATTCCTGGCGACCACTACTTTTTTCATTACATGGACGAGGATGGTAATCAGCATAATGTGCCTTACCATCGTATAAAAACCGTATATAAAAACGGTAATGTCATATGGCACCGCACACATTAACAGAAGTGCAGATTGATGGCAGCATGGGCGAAGGTGGCGGACAGATCCTGCGCTCCTCGCTGGCTTTGGCAACTTGTCTGCGAAAATCATTTCGCATCTCAGATATCCGCGCGGCAAGGCCAAGGCCGGGGCTACAGCCCCAGCATCTTGCCGCGGTCAAGGCGGCGGCGTCTATTTCGCATGCGAGGGTTCAGGGTGATGAGCGAGGTTCCCAGCAACTGGTTTTTTATCCCTCGTCGACAGTAGCTGGAGACTATGTTTTTGATATCGGTACGGCGGGCAGCACTTCGCTGGTATTGCAAACAGTATTACCGGCACTGCTGTTTGCAGGTGATACATCAAGTCTGCGACTCATAGGCGGCACCCATAATCCATTTGCCCCCCCGTTTGATTTTTTGAAGTATGCCTTTTTGCCGTTACTAAACCGGATGGGAGCAAAAGTCAGGGCGACCTTACTGCGCCCCGGCTTCGCACCGAAAGGCGGTGGTGAATTGCAGGTTGATATACCGCCAGTTGCCAGCTTGCAGCCATTGGATATCTGCAAGCGAGGCAAGATTATCGAGCGATGCGCGGAAGTGATGCTGGCACACCTGCCTGAACATATTGCCCAGCGTGAACTGGCTGTAATCAGGCAGGAACTGGGGTTTGCTGAAAATGATTTGCGGTTTTATCCTGTACATGATGCTTTTGGAGCAGGTAATGTTATCTCTGCCATCATCAGGAGCGAAGCGATTACCGAGTGTTTTTCTGCATTTGGCCAACGTGGCCTGCCTGCCGAGCAGGTCGCAGCCAAAGTCGTGGAACAGGTACGCCGCTACCTGAAGTCAGGTGTACCGGTAGGTCGCTACCTTGCTGACCAGTTATTATTGCCCTTGTCATTGGCGGGGGGCGGACGAATTGTCACGCTCGAACCAAGTTCACATACATTAACTAACATTAACGTGATTCAGGCGTTCATGAATATTGAAATTCAAACAGAACAACTTGGCGATGATGTTTGGCAAATCAGTTTATCCGGGGGGCCGTGATGAGCGGGGCTGGCAAGACATTGAAGATTGAACTGGTAAGTAACGCAAGCGTTGTGCGCCTGGCACGTAAGCTGGCACACCTGGTCCAGGACAGTGGCTACCAGCCCGATATCATTATTTGCATCGCGCGTGGTGGTTATGTACCGGCCCGCCTGGTTTGCGATCACTTGAACATTTACAATCTTGCCAGTATTCGGATCAGGCATTATACCGGTGCAGAAAAGCAGCAAAATGCCGAGTTGATCGAACCCTTGAGTATCAATATCAGAGGGATGAAGGTTTTGCTGGTTGATGATATTGATGATACCGGCGATACCTTGCAGGTAGCACTGGATTATTTACACTCGTTAAACCCGGAAGCCATCAGGGTCGCAGTATTGCACCACAAACTTATCTCCAGCCTGGTGCCCGATTACTATGCACAAAAGATCGTTAAATGGCGCTGGATTACCTACCCCTGGGCGATTATCGAGGACACCCTGGGACTGGTAAACAAGCTGCAACCACGACCGGACAGCGTTGAAGATGCGCTTGCACGGATTTCAATGGACTACAAAGTCAAACTTCCAAGGCAGGTCATGGAAGATGTCTTCAGGCTGCTTTAAGTGAACCGGCTACAGGCTAGTCATTGCTGCCTGGTGATCTGATTTCCTGCAGCGGTTCATCCCACTCTTCAGGACTGGTATCCGTCACCTCGGTGCCATAGTCATCCACTTCACCGACATCGGTCGCACCGGACCAGTTTTCCGGTTCTACGCTCAGCTCGATATCCATCTGATACCAGTCGCTGAAACCAACTTCCTCAAGATTACCGTCAAAATTTTGAATCTCAACCAGTTCACTGTCCTGGTCAACAGAGACCACCATGAAACGTTGACCCTTGTCCTTATGAAAGTACCAGTTATCTACGATTGGATCGTTTTCTGTTGTCATATCTGTGTCCCGAGTTTCTGTGTTATCGCCTGTTCAAGTATTGACCATAATATTGCATATTAAAAGTTGATATCTTGATCCTTATCAAGGACGAGATGGTTCTACTCAAGGATATTTGACATCAAGCGCTAATCGAATAGTTGAAACGAGGCTCTCATGGCACAACTCACCTTTATTGGTGCAACACGGCAGGTAACCGGTTCCTGTTATTTGCTGGAAACAGAGCAGTCCAGAATTCTTCTCGAATGTGGTCTTTACCAGGGAGGCGGTAATGAAGCTGATCGGCAGAACCGCCGTGATTTTCCCTTCAACGTCAAGCAGATAGATTGTGTGATTATTTCACACACCCACCTTGACCATTGTGGCTTGTTACCGAAACTGGTGAAGGAAGGGTATCGTGGCCCGATTTATATGACGAGCGCAACTTTTGATTTAATCAAAGTAATGTTAACCGATGCCGCGCACCTGGAAATGAAAGATGTTGAGTGGGAAAACAAGCAACGACTACGCGAAGGAAAAAGTGTCATTGAACCGCTTTATACCCAGAAAGATGTCGAGCACACCCTGGCGTTACGCGAGGCGGTGAAATATGGCGAATTGGCCGAGGTCAGACCAGATATCCGGCTGACTTATCATGAAGCCGGCCATATCCTGGGTTCTGCGATTGTTGAGCTACAGGTGCAGGAAAAGGGTAAAGTCAAAACCCTGGTT
>JASFOS010000096.1:0-8319 GCA_050116415.1 Thioalkalispiraceae bacterium | reverse complement strand
GTGTCACTAATGGAAGAACTGGAAGCGGTTGACTGGTATAACCAGCGTATGGATGCTTGCAAGGATGAAGAGCTTAAAAATATCCTGAAACATAATCGTGATGAAGAAAAAGAACATGCCGCGATGGTACTGGAATGGATTCGCCGAAAAGATCCGACCTTTGATCACGAGCTCAAGGACTACCTGTTTACCGACAAACCCATTGCGCATGAATAACATGTTGTGAGGCGGGCGGGTAATAACATCCAGGTTGTGAACAGCCCCAACAGGTGTCGTTAAGGGTAACGACACCTGTTACTCCTGGCTCCATTCATTTCGGTTATGGGGTACTCTTCTCAAGAAACTGCTTTATCACCTGCTGGTAACTCGGCATGCTTTTCAGGAAACCCTCGTTATGCCCACCATGCAAGCGGTAGAAATATTTTGGTGTATTGGCGGCAGCAAACACTCTCTCGCCAAGCTGGAAGGGTATTATTTCATCATCAGGGCTATGCATAACCAGTAGCGGTTCATTAACCCGCCTGATGCCCGACAGGTTATCAAAACCATACCTTAAATAAATAAACCTCGAGATCCCCGGCATCATCTGACTGGCCATATCCCGTACTGAGCTGAATACCGACTCGACGATCAGTGCCCTGGCCTCGACCTGGCTGGCCAACCAGATAGCAACAGCTCCTCCCAGCGAACGGCCGAAGATTATAATATCCCGCTGCTGATGACCGCGCTGGTTCTGCAAGTACAGCCAGGCAGCCATCGCATCCTGGTAAAGCCCGTTTTCACTCAGGCGGCCTTCACTAAGCCCGTACCCACGGTAGTCAATAATGAATACGTTCAAACCCAGGTCATGAAGGATTTTTAACGAATCACCGCGGTGAGATATATTGCCGCCGTTACCGTGGAAAAATAACACTACCTGCCTGGACTGTTTTACTGGTAGATACCAGCCATGGAGTTGAACATTGTCCGCGGTCAGCAGTGCCACGTTTTCATATTCGAGCCCCCAGTCTGCCGGGGTGGCATCGATTCTTTCAAATGGATAGAACAACATCCCTGGCTGCAGCATATAAAACCAGGCATTTAAAACTAACAAGCCCGCAACAATCGGTAACAGCAGACTTTTCAGGAGCTTGTTCAGATGAAGGCTGCCCATCAGTTTCACACCGCCCCCCTGGGGATGCAATGTTATTTGGAATCAGCCGCTCTGCCGGGTATTTTTCCTGTTAGCACCAGGAACGGCCGGTTAGCAAAGGGTAAACATCATTCAGACTTGCTGAATAACGTATTTTAATATTTCGACAACCTGTTCCGGCGTCTGGCACACGGCACTGGCCGCACCATCCACTTCCTTCAAGGCGTGGGTTAATTCCGGTTCATGCAGGGTAATGATGGCTTTGCCCAGCGCCGCGGCAAAACCGGCATCAAACGCGGCATTCCATTGACGGTACTTGTCACCGAAACGTACTACCACGATGTCGGCATCTTTAAGCAGGGTCTGGGTACGAATCGCGTTGATCCCGGCACCCTTGTGATCATGCCAGAAACTATTTTCTTCCTTGCCCAGGATATCGACCCCGCAATCATCACTTCTGGCATGGTCAGTGACCGGCGCCACGAACTCGATATTCAGGCCGGCTGCCTGTGCACCGCTTTGTATTCGCTGGCGCCAGTCAGTGTGAATTTCACCGGAAAGATAAACGACCCATTGTTTACTCATCACCCATCAAACCTTTCTGCCTTGTAAAATTGCGTTACTTACAGTTCACCATTGGCACCCGCTTGCATGATATCCATCAGCACATCACGGACCCTGGTTGCCTTGGTTTTTAATTCATCGTTAAGCGTGGCGCCCTGCAACATCATGTCCAGGTTCATCATCACCAGCCAACCCTTACCTTTTTCATCCTCCACCAACGCAATACGGCATGGCAGGTAAGCCGCAAAATGAATATTGGCTTCCACCATGCGTTGGGCCGTTAACGGGTCACAAAACTGGTAGATGTCCATGCGACGTGCTTTCTTGCCCATGGACTCGATTTGCTTGGACAACGGTAACTCGGCGACTAACTTCATATTATGGATATTGGCGCGCAACTTCATGGAATCCACCGCATCATCCATAGCGACTCCTTCAGCCAGCGGCATTTTTACCACGGTATCTTCGATATTGATGGCCGGGGATGCAGCGTTAGCTGCCATAACAAACAGGTACAGCAAAATTACAGGCAACGTTTTCTTCATGATCAGGTTCCTCATTACAGGACTTTCGAAACAAAACCTTGTTCAGGCTGTGGTTAAATAAACCAGACTGGCTTAAAACGATTCAACTGATGTTCCACTCGTTAACATGGAATACTGCCAGATTAGTCAGCGTGATCATAGGGTAGCGGTATCTTGATTCAAGACCGTCGACAACGGTTAACAATAAACTGCTCGCACAAAGGACTTGCAAACGTGCGGTGAAGCCATTGACCACCCTGCTAATAAGGCATGCTATCTCGGCTATTTGTGCCGCTTTGCCTGTGTCGAATGCATAACGTTCAGGAATATTAACCCTGTTACCAACCAGTCCTCGTGCTGGGCTGGGGCATTGGCAGGCAGACGGTTTTGACGACCAAGCAATGACTATAACCTGAATCGCAAAAGTGCTAGTATATTACTGTATGGAATATAATAACCTACCGGACTTGAGCGGCCTGGCCAGTCTGCGCGCCATTGTTGAAAAAGGCGGTGTCAGCGAAGCCGCCCGGGCCTTGCACGTCAGCCAGTCAGCCATCTCCAAGCGACTTAAATCGCTGGAAGAATGTTACGGGATTCCACTCATGGAACGGGTTGCAGGTCGGCTGCGCCTTACCGAAGTCGGTGAGAAAGTCTATATGCTGGCTGTCCATACCCTGGATAAACAAGTTGCTCTGCGTGATGAGATCAATGACCTGGTAAAGGGTAAAACCAGCCTGCGCATGGAAGTCACCTTTGGTATCGGTGAACACCTGTTACCGGATCTGTTATTCAACTTCAAAGAACAATACCCGGATTACCAGATCGATTTTCGCATGAATTACAGCCGCGAAATTGAAAAAAACCTGGCTACCGAACGCGTCGATATGGCATTACTGGAAATTGCACCGGACCACCCTGATGTCCTGGTTCAGAAATGGATGGAGGACGAGTTATGGCTGGTATGCGCACCCGGTCATCCGCTGTTTGGAAAAGAATGGCTGACCGTCGAGGAACTCACCGATCTCAATTTCGTGTTGCGAGAAAAGCGCTCATCAATACGTGAATCACTGGATGAAGCGTTAAAACGCATCGGTATAGAACATTTGAATATCGCCCTGGAAGTGGGTTCCACCGAGGCGATCATCGATATGCTGGAACGTGGCAAGCATGTCAGTTTCATGCCCCGCTTCGCCGTCTATGAACGTGTCATGAAAGGCAAGTTATTCCATATCAAGGTCACCAGTTTCCGGATCCTCCGAACCCTGTGGATTGCCCGGAACCGGGCAGCACTGGATCACCCGGTGGCAGAAACATTTATTAACTTTATTCGAGAAAGCCAGGACTGACACACGGTTGTTTAACAGCGCTTCATTTTTGACCGCTCGCTTCTTCAACTTCAAGACGCGGATCGAGTTCCACCACTTCCGGACTGGTTCGCGTCATTGGCATAAAGGCTTCCTGCTCTTCCTGCGGGATAGCTTCTCCCACTCTCAGGCGATAGAGGGCAAACACACCCAGCAGGCTTAGTACCAACGCGAAAAACAACATCAAGGCATCACTGCCAAACTGTTGCATCAACACACCGGCCATCACGGGGCCGATAGCGGCACCTATGCCGTTTAACAACAATAAGGTACGCGTCGCGTCCAGCACCTTTTCCATTTCAATCTGGTCATGGGCATGTGCAACGCATAACGAATAAATTGAAAATGAAAAGCCACCGTAGAGCAGAACAATCATCAAGAAAGTTAA
Organism: Thioalkalispiraceae bacterium; assembly: GCA_050116415.1. Classification (GTDB taxonomy): domain Bacteria; phylum Pseudomonadota; class Gammaproteobacteria; order UBA6429; family Thiohalophilaceae; genus JARRJY01. Next base: position 4,347 of record JASFOS010000096.1, on the reverse strand, counting down.
CTGCGAAACAGGGTGGATTAAATAGATAAACCATGCCAGGACAGCCGCAAGCAAGGCCACCAACATCAGTACCGTACGTCGATCATGCAGATCGGACTGATGTCCAATCGGGTATTGCAATAATACCCCGCCCAGGATCACGGTACTGATAAACAGGGCAATGCCGGTACTGGCAAAACCCAGACCCTTGGCATACAAGGCACCCATGCCCCAGAAAGCACCGCTGACCATGCCGGAACAAAACACGCCCACGGTGCCCAGTGGTGATTGCCTGAAAAGTTTTTTCAGAATCATGGTCGGAACAATGACCTGGCTGGGTTGTTCCAAACGTGTCACCGCGATCGGTACCAGGGATAAAATAAAAAAGATTGCTCCCAACGCGAAACTGGCCAGCTCGGCCGCACCGTAAATTAACAAAAGAAACTGGCCGCTTGCCAGCGCGACCAGGGTCGTCATCATATAAACAGAAAAAATCCGGCCGCGCTTGGGGTGAACCTTTATCAGGCTGTTCAACCAGCTTTCAACAATCATGTAAAGCCCCACCACGCAGATGCCACTCAAGACACGTAGTATCCACCAGATGACCGGGTCGATGATCAGGCCATGGATAATCATTGCTACTGCGGCGACTGCTGCCAGCACGGAAAAGGCACGAATATAACCCACATCCCTGATCAGCCTGGGACACATATAAGAACCTATCACGTAGCCAATAAAGAAGGCAGACATCACGATACCAACCACGGTATTGGAAAAGCCTTCGATATTTGCGCGCAACCCGACCAGGGTACCCAGCAGGCCTGAGCCCACCAGCAAGATACTGATGGCCATTAACAGCGAATAAACTGACAAAACGGTATTTAGCATCGTGCTACTTCAAAGTCCCAGGTATCAATATTCTTTTTTGTCTTTGATAACATCATAAAAGGCTGACGAGAACAATTGCTGCTCTACTACCCTAGCATAGTAGTAGCGTAAATCCTCGGCCAGCCTGAATCAATGAGATAACTAAGGCAGGTTGAAAGTGGAATATGCAGGCGATGAACACAACTGGATTATCAGTTGTTAGCGACAACAAGGTCCTGCTGACTACCTGGCAAAAATTTACGTCCGCAATACGCCCTGCATTCAACTCCAAACCTGCTGCCAGCTACGCCTCTATTTCGGTGGATCAGGACGAAGACTATTACTTGTATTGACCCGGTACCAGCCGGTCAGGCTGTAACGGGAACGTTTCGCCGGCAGGACTTCGTGTGGAAACTCCTCACTTAAAAATAACACCATGGTACCGAAACTGGGTAAAACTGTTTCCAGCACGGTTTCTCCGTCTCCCGCATACAACACCAGTTCACCACCATCAGCCGCTTGCCAGTTGGGATTCAGGTAAAGAATACTCGACAGGCGACGGTTGGAGTTACCCTTAAAGGCATCCAGGTGTTTCTTGTAAAAAGCCCCTTTCTGGTAATGGGCATAATGGCACTCATAATCAAACAGGCCGAGGAAAAACTCACGGTTAAGACGCTGACGTAATTGTTCAGCCCAATCAAGATAAAATTGCACCGGTTGATGACTGCGGTCCAGCCAACAGATTCGATCACGACGTACGAAGCGGTTTAACTGGTGATCCTGCTCCCGGCCAATCCCCGCCATGTGAAAATAACGGCTATCGGTATCCTTGATATCAATAAACAGGCGCTGTATTTGCTCAATATCAAAGACATCGTTAAGAATGACGTAACCCTGGTTATGGAGTGCGTGGATGATACGGGCAAAGATGTCACCATCAAAAGGGCCCTGGCCCCGCGTCAGAGGCAATGTTTTCAAGTCAGGAATTCTCACAGAAAAGCAATGGAATAGAGGACTTATACCCCAAAATCTCTGACCTGGATACTAATATTTTTGCCCGGCTAATCAAAAAGTCCATGCCGGGACAAAAATGTCTATTGCAGCGAGTCGCTGGTATTTTATGATAATGTAACCTGGTGAATACAAACTCTGGGTAAATAACGAATAACCGGGAACGACTCATGATCACCGCGACTATCTGGCTCAGTTTTGCCTTTGCCCTGGGACTCGGCATGCGCCTGGCTGGACTGCCGCCATTGGTCGGCTACCTGGCTGCCGGTTTTATCCTCAGTGCCCTTGGCCATGAAAGTAATGCCATCCTGGAACAGGTCGCACATTCCGGCGTGCTGTTATTATTATTCAGCGTAGGCCTGAAACTCCGCCTGAGCTCACTGATCCGGCTCGAGATCCTCGCCGGTTCACTGCTCCACATGCTCATCACGGTGGGGCTGATTTACCTGTTATCAACCAGCCTGTTGGGCATACGACATGAACTGGCCTTGATGCTGGGTATTGCCCTGTCATTTTCCAGTACCGTGGTCGCGGCCAAGGTGCTGGAAAGCAAGCGTGAGCTGCGTGCCTTTCACGGTCGTATCGCGATCGGTATCCTCATCGTTCAGGACCTGGTCGCGGTCGCCACTCTGAGCATTGGTAATGGTGTGGCCCCTTCTCCCTGGGCGTTTATCCTGTTCGGGCTGTTGTTTATTCGCCCGCTTATCCATCGCTTGCTGGATATTAGCGGTCACGGGGAACTGGTGATCCTGTATGGCTTATTACTGGCCGTCGTCATTGGTGGACATGGCTTTGAATACTTCGGCCTGAGTTCAGAACTTGGCGCCCTGCTGCTGGGTATCATGCTGGCCAGCCACAAACGTGCCATCGAGTTATCCAATGCCATCTGGGGACTCAAGGAAATTTTACTGGTCGGTTTCTTCCTGCAAATCGGCCTGCTCGGCCACCCTACGCTCGAGATGTTTGAAAAAGCCTTGTTGATTAACTTGCTGGTACCGCTCAAGGCATTGTTGTTCTTCTTTATCCTGCTGCTGTTCCACTTGCGTACCCGAACTGCTTTTCTCTCTGGACTGACACTGGCTACCTACAGCGAGTTCGGCCTGATCGTTGCCAGCATCGGGGTGCGCAATGGCTTGTTTACCAGCGAGTGGATGGTATTGCTGGCATTGGCGGTGGCGATCTCGTTTGCCGTGGCCGCACCCCTGAACCGTTACGCGCATGAAATTTACAGCTGGCTGGAAACTTTCCTCAACCGTTTCGAGTCAGCCAAGCGCCACCCCGATGATGAACCCATTAATATCGGTAACTCGCATATTCTGGTGATGGGTATGGGTCGCGTCGGCACTGGTGCCTATGATTTACTGGCGCAGCAACAACACCGGGTCATCGGGCTCGACTCGGATCCCATCAAGGTCGAGCTGCACCGTAAACAGGGCCGGCGCGTGCTCTATGCCGATGCGGAAGATCCTGGCTTATGGGCCAACCTGCAACTGGGTGGCGTACACACCGTGATGCTGGCCATGCCGGAACTCACTGCCAAGGTCCTCGCGGCAAAGCAGTTACGCAAGATCGGCTTTAGCGGCACCATCACGACTACCGTGGTATTCGACGAGGAAATCCCACAACTACAAGCAGCCGGTGCCGACTTTATTTATAACTATTACGATGGCGTGGGTGCCAGCTTTGCACTCAACACCCTGGCCCAGACAAAGGCCATCCCCGAGCAATAGCCTGGCGGTTTATTTAGCTAACAGCTTTGACAAGCGCCGCTTCAGTTCCTGCTTGGCCGGTTCGGCCTGTTTAAAGATCTCGCTGGCGCGATAAAATTCCAGGGCTCGAATATCCACAAGCTGTGGTACAAGATAGATGGCCGGTTTTTGACGTTGCAGTTTCTCGGCCATGATCGCCTGCTGCATGACCTTGGCGGAATTGAAGATGGTATCGAAATAACCGGGCTGCAGGTTAACGGGTTGGCTGCGTTGACCGGTAACATCAACACCTATCACGAAATCACACTCCGAAGTTAACAGGTCATAAGGCACCGGGTTGACTGTGCCACCATCGACCAGCACCCGGTTATCGAGCATGACCGGCTCAAATATGCCGGGTAATGCCATGCTGGCTTTTATGGCAGGCAGCAAGGCCCCGGAATCAAGCACAACCTGTTGGCGGTTCCATAAATCACCGGCAACGATCTTCAGGGGTATTTCCAGTTCTTCGAAACTTTGCTTTTTAAGTTTTTCGTACAAAAAAGACAAAAAGCCCTCACTACTCAGCAAACCACCGTTACCCAGTTCAACCTCGATAAAATCAATCCAGCGCAGGGTTTCGCCGTTAATCAACTGCTCGATAACCTTTTCATGGGGGGAAATAATGAATTGCTCGACCATCTCGCGGATTTGTTTTGCCGATAGTCCGGATGCGTAAAGCCCGCCAATGATGGCACCGATACTGGACCCGGCAAGACAGCGGGGTCGGATGTTCATCTCA
>JASFOS010000095.1:0-8342 GCA_050116415.1 Thioalkalispiraceae bacterium | reverse complement strand
CACCCGCATCGAGGTCAAGGCCACCAGCCTGGCAAGTTATACTGATGAGATCGAGCTGAAAGGTGTGATCACGGCACATGATGACATCAACCAGACTTTCATGATTGGCAACCTCACCATCGATTACGGTTCACAACCGGCTATCCTGGATGACCTGGTCGCTATCGATAATGATCTCTATGTTGAAGTCAAAGCCAGCGTATACACGCCTGGTTCGTTGACCCTGGTAGCCACCAAGGTAGAACGTGAAGATGACGGAGAGATCGGTCACCAGGGTGATGATGACGAAGAGTATGAGATCAAGGGCATGTTAACCGCTGCCTATGATGCAGATAGTAGAGCCTTTGGCATCAATGACCAGATGGTGTTGATCGATGACAATACTGAACTGGAAGATATCAGCCTGGCTGATCTGAATGCTGGCAACCTTGGCAGCTTGTACATGGAAGTTGAGGGTAACTTCAACGCCGATGGCATGCTGGTCGCTGAAGAAGTGGGACTGGAAGATGATGACGTTAATGACAGCAACGAGGTAAGCGGCTACGTGTCAAACCTGGTCACCACGGATAACAATAACGGGACCCTGACGGTGGCAGGAGTAAACCTGACGGTAACCAACGATAGCATCATGCAGGACAGCGAGGGTGCGACACCTGAAACCAAGTTTAACCTGTCATTCTTGCGCGATGGTGACTTTGTCGAAGTGCATTACGATGCAGCCAGCGGCCTGGTCAGCAAACTGGAAAGGGATGATACCATCTAGTCAACCCCCCACACCTGGCGACGGCGAACAACGGGACAGCAATGTCCCGTTTTATCTACTTTCCGCAGTATGTATTTAGCTAGTAATGGGCAGCAAATAACGTAAAATTGGGAAATATGACCCACACAGCCAGCAAAATCCTGTCAGCCGCCATGCTTCGGTTATTAAGACCGCTGGTACGCCTGTTGCTGCGACACGGGGTTTCCTATGGCACGTTTGCGGACCTGGCCAAGTGGGTGTTTGTCGACGTGGCGGATAAGGAATTTGCGGTACCCGGTAAAAAACAGACCACCTCGCGTGTTTCGGTATTAACCGGTTTATCAAGAAAGGAAGTTGCTCGCGTGCAGGCCATTGAAACACCTGATGATGAGGCCATTGAACAGCAATATAACCGCGCTGCACGGGTCATCAGCGGCTGGGTGCGGGATGCGGCCTTTAATGACTTGGAGGGTAAGCCAGCCAGGCTGGCGTTGGACGGCGAGAACAGTTTCGCCGCGCTGGTCAAGAAATACAGCGGCGATATGCCGGCACGCGCGATTCTCGATGAACTGCTCAGGGTGAAGGCGATCCGGCTGGTCGATGACCAGGTGGTCCTGCTTACCCACGCCTATGTCCCGGTGGCTGGTGAAGCAGAAAAACTGCAGATACTCGGTACCGATGTGGCGTTATTGATCAACACCATCGATCACAACCTGGATAGCGATTCTCAACAACCTTTTTATCAACGCAAGGTTGCCTATGACAACCTGCCGGAAGAAGCGATGCCACGCCTGCGGGAACTGAGCCATGAAAAGGCCCAGGCGCTGCTGGAAGAACTGGATCGCCACCTGGTAAAACTGGACCGTGATAGAAATCCCGACGTCAAAGGCAGCGGCCGTAAACGTGCCGGTGTCGGGATATACTATTTTGAACAGGATGTGTCCGAGGAGGACTGACATGTTTAGCCGTATCTTGAAACTGTTTGTAATGCTCATCGCCATCACCTTGCTAAACGCATGCAGTGGTGGTGGTACCTCGGTGGCCGACGGCGGCATTGGAGGGACGGGCATCTCGACGGGCACGGTCACCGGCTTCGGTAGTATCTATGTCAATGGGGTTGAGTATGATACGACAACCAGTGAGTTCTTTCTGGAAGATCGAAATGGTGATCTAAGCCTGGATCAAAACGATCTTGAAAAAGGTATGGTCGTTACTGTATTTGGTCAGATTAACAGCGATGGTGTTACTGGAACCGCAGAAACGGTGGAATATGCCCAGTCCCTGGAAGGGCCGATAGATGGAACACCAGGTGCTAACTCTTTTGTAGTGCTTGGTCGCACTGTTTTGGTAGAGGCAAAAACTGAAATTAAAGATGGCCTGAACTATCCTGATGATTTTGCTGATACCCAGGTAGTTGAAGTCAGCGGTTTCCTTGACACGACAGGTCAGCTGCATGCACGTTATATTGAAAAAACCGATAATAATACAGAGCACTCTATACACGGAGTAGTGACTGATGATGCGCTTGTAAATCAGTTTGAGTTGAACGGGACATTAATTGTTAACTGGTCAGGTTTGTCTTACACACCAGTTAACGGCGATTATGTTGAAGTGAAAGGTCTCTTCAATAGTGGTACTGGTGAATTTGATGCCACAAGTGTAGAAATTGAAACCGTGGGTTTTGATATTGATGATATCGAGGATGCTGAACTGGAAGGACTGGCACTGGGTACCTGTGATCCTGTTCCCGGGGCATCTGGATTACCTTGCCAATTTAGTCTTGCCGGGCAGGTGGTGGAAGTGCGTGCAATCACAACCTTCAATATCGGTAGTTATCTTGATATACGTGATGATTCACTGCTGGAAGTGGAAGGTGCCCTTGAAAACGGCATCCTGGTTGCCGAGGAAGTGGAATTTGAGGATGAGGCGGAAGTCGAAGCAGAAGTTGGTATGGTTGGCGCCGATGATGGCTTTGGCAACAAGCCCCTGACCTTGCTGGACAGCAACGGCGTTCTTGATGCACTGACAGTGATCATCAATGACACCACGACGGTGTTCGAAAGTGGTCTTGGTTATGATGCTATCGTTACTGGCGACCATCTTGTATTCCAGGGACGTATGAATGACACTGGTGACGCGTTACTGGCAACGCAGGTTGAACTGGGGAGTTCACCGGATATCAAGCTGGAAGGTCTTATTGATAGTTTAGTTGCAGATACTTCGATAACTCTGCTGGGCGTGACGATCAATACGGCCAGTTTATCTGGTTTGCAGTTTGTGCTTGATGATGGTTCTGTGGATGGCCAGACGTTAACCGCCAGCGAGTTCTATAACTATATTGAAAAAAATACCGTGGTGGTTGAAGTTAAAGGCAATATCGATACGGGTACCGATGCGGTCACCTGGGAAGAAATCGAGCTGGAACTCTAACCCTGCTATTATCACTTTCACTCAAAGGGCCTGCGGGCCCTTTTTTATGCCAGCGAATTCTTTTACTATTAGCCAAATAATATTAAACGGGAGTGTTCCATGTCTGCCTTGATTTGCGGGTCCTTTGCCTACGACACCATCATGGTGTTTCATGATAAATTCAAGAATCATATCCTGCCGGACAAGGTACATATCCTGAACGTGTCTTTCCTGGTGCCGGATATGCGCCGCGAGTTCGGCGGCTGTGCCGGCAACATTGCCTTTAACCTGAAGTTGCTGGGCGAGGAACCGTTACCGATGGGCACGGTGGGCAACGACTTCGCGCCTTATGCCGAATGGATGGACCGCTTCGGTATCAGCCGTCAATACGTGAAAGAAGTGGACTCCTATACCGCGCAGGCGTTTATCACTACCGACGAAGATGATAACCAGATCACCGCGTTTCATCCCGGCGCCATGAGTTATTCCCATGAGAACAGCGTACACAATACCAGCGGCGTCAAGCTGGGTATCGTGGCCCCGGATGGGCGTGACGGCATGTTGCAACACGCGGAGCATTTTGCCGAAGTGGGTATTCCGTTTATCTTTGACCCGGGCCAGGGTCTGCCGATGTTTGATGGTGATGACTTGCTGGATTTTGCCGAGAAAGCCACCTGGATTGCCTTGAACGATTACGAGGCACAATTGTTCGAGGAACGCACCGGCAAGTCGGCACATGAGCTGGCCGAGATGGTGGATGCGCTGATTATTACCCGTGGCAGCAAAGGTTCGCATATTTACACCCGCTCACATCGCCATGAAATTCCACTGGCAAAGGCCAGGGCGGTCAATGATCCTACCGGTTGTGGTGATGCTTACCGTGCAGGTTTGTTATATGGCTTGCTCAATGACATGGACTGGGAAACCACCGGGCGGGTGGCCTCATTGATGGGCGCCATCAAGATCGAGTCGCACGGCACCCAGAATCATGCGTTTACCATGGACGAGTTCAATGAACGTTTCAAGGAAAGCTTTGATCGCTGCTTATAGGTAACCGCGCTTCGTACCTATGCTTCGTACCTATTAAGTGCGGTTTGTTTGTACAACGTGATTGATCCAGATCAACGGAAGCTTTATTTGTTGCGAAACGCTCGCTAAATCAAAGTAAAATCATGCCCATTGTTAAAGTCAGGGTATTGATATGTCACGTATATTGTTTGAAGAAAATGGTCACCGCGTTATTCTGTTTGCCGACCTGGTGACCGGTGAGGGGATCCAGTCCAACCAGTTATTCATCGAGAATAATCATCACTCGGCCATCTTCGATCCCGGTGGCAACCTGACCTACCAACCTTTGCATATGGCGATCTCCAGGCATGCCTCGATCAAGGAACTGGATTTCGTGATTGCCTCACACCAGGACCCGGACATCATTACCTCGATGGACAAGTGGCTCATGTATACCGATGCCAAGGTGGTGATTTCCAGGTTATGGGAACGTTTCCTGCCCCACCTGGTGCCGGGCTACATGTCCTCGCAGGGAGAAGGCAGGATCGTTTCGATCCCGGACCAGGGTGCGATCATCAAGTTCGGTGAAAGTTCCATCAAGGCACTACCGGCGCATTTCCTGCACTCGGTGGGTAACTTTCATTTTTATGATACCACCAGCAAGATTCTATTTTCCGGTGACATGGGGGCATCATTGACCGAGGGCGATCATGGCCGGCCGGTGCAGGATTTCGAGCGGCATGTAAAAAAGATGCAGGGTTTCCATCAACGCTACATGGTCTCCAACAAGGTCTGTAAATTGTGGGCCAACATGATCAGGGAACTGGATGTCCAGATGATGGTGCCGCAACATGGCCGCCCGTTTGAAGGCCCCGAAATGGTCAACCGCTTCCTGGACTGGATTGAAAACCTGGATTGCGGGGTGGATCGCCTGACCCAGCAGTATTACCAGGTGCCAGGCTAGTCCAGCCTGGCAATACGGTATGGCATATCTGGGGATGGGATTAATAACCCAGTAAAGAAGTCAATTATAAGGCATGCGCCGGTGGTTTGTCTTGTCGTGTAAATGGACAGCCGCAGGTCACTGCGGTAGCTTATGCTCCTTCGACTATCTTATTAAGAGTATCCACGTTCATGTCCCAGCTTCCCGTCCTGCGTTTGAAGAAAAGAGAAGAGCGTCGCCTGCGCGCCGGTCATTTATGGGTTTACAGCAACGAGGTGGACGTCAAGGCTACACCGCTGTCCGGTCTTGAAGCGGGCCAGCAAGTGCGAGTGGAGAGTGCGCCGGGCCGTTTCATGGGCCAGGCGTACGTTAACCCCAATACCCTGATTTCGGCCCGCTTGTTTTCTGCCCGGCCGGAACAATTGCTGGATTACCCGTTAATCGAGCGCCGCTTGCGCCGGGCGCTGGCCCTGCGCGAGAAGGCGTTCAGCAAGCCGTTTTACCGCCTGGTCTATGGCGAGAGCGACGCCTTGCCGGGGCTGGTGGTGGATCGTTTTGATCAAACCCTGGTGGTGCAAATCAATACCGCAGGGATGGAGGCGGTTTCAGAGCAGGTGCTTGCGGTACTGGATGAGGTGATTAAACCGGCGGCGATTTTATTGCGTAATGATTCCCCGGCACGCGAGCAGGAAGGACTGGCGTGTTACGTGAAACCGGTCAAGGGTGATGTCCCCGAGCTGATAGAGCTGGAGGAAAACGGCACACGTTTTCGGGCGCCACTGGCGTCGGGGCAGAAGACCGGCTGGTACTTTGATCACCGCCAGAACCGCCAACGCCTGATGCATTACGCAAAAGGCATGCGAGTACTGGATATGTTCAGCTATATCGGTGCCTGGGGCGTCCAGGCACTCGCGGCCGGTGCCAGCGAGGTGGTATGCAGCGATACCTCGACGACGTTCCTGGAACAAGCCGGTGACAATGCCGAGTTGAATGGTTGCGCGGACCGGTTTACCGGTCTGGCCGGCGATGCTTTTGATGTGTTGAAAGCCCTGCGCGAGGAAAATGAGAAGTTTGACCTGGTGGTGCTGGACCCGCCGGCATTCATCAAGCGACGTAAGGACTTCAAGGAAGGCGCCCAGGCTTACCAGCGGCTGAACCGGTTGGCGATGCAGGTGGTCCGCGAAGGGGGAATGCTGGTGTCAGCTTCCTGTTCCCACCACATGCCGGCGGCGCAGCTGCTCGACGAGATTCGCAAGGCCGGGCAAAAGAAGGGGCACTTTGTCCAGGTAATGGAGCAGGGCCACCAGGGACCTGATCATCCGATCCACCCGGCCATGCGTGAAACGGAATACTTGAAAGCCTGGTTCTGCCGGGTATCCTCACAAGACTGAACAATAGAGAAGAGCAATGGTTGTTGATTTTGACAGGACCGCATTCAGCCTGTTTGGCTGGGATATCTACTGGTATGGCCTGATGTACCTGGTCGCGTTTGTCAGTGCCTGGTTGCTGGGGCGCTATCGCGCGGTAAAACCCGGTTCTGGCTGGAGCAAGGAACAGGTGGATGATTTGCTGTTCTATGGCGGCCTCGGGGTAATACTGGGTGGCCGGATTGGTTACATCCTGTTTTATGATTTCTGGAATTTCATCCATGACCCGCTGGTGCTGTTTCAGATCAGGGGCGGTGGCATGTCGTTTCACGGTGGCTTGCTGGGGGTGCTGCTGGCCCTGTGGCTGTTTAAACGCAAGTACCAGAAACGCTATTTCGCGGTGGTGGATTTTGCCGCGCCGCTGGTGCCGCTGGGCCTGGGTTTCGGCCGTATCGGCAATTTCATCAACGGCGAGTTATGGGGCAGCCCGACCGATTTACCGTGGGGCATGATTTTTCCGGCCGCCGGCCCTGATCCGCGACATCCCAACCCGTTATATGAAGCCTTTCTGGAAGGCGCCGTGCTATTCGCAATTTTGTGGTGGTTTTCTTCACGTCCTCGCCCGTTAATGGCCACGTCCGGATTGTTTGCCATTTGTTACGGTGTGTTTCGCTTTATCATCGAGTTTGTACGCGTCCCTGATGCCCACATCGGTTACCTGGCCTGGGGCTGGCTGACCATGGGACAGGTCTTGAGTCTGCCATTAATTGTTGTTGGTGTGATACTTATGTCGCAAAAAAACAACAAGTAATCCCTGCAATTCACATTAAGTTTCTTCTTTTCGTTGCCGATAGAGAGTATAGTTTTGGACCAAATTTTTTGAGGATGTACGGGAGCAAAGAATGAAAAAAAATACAGTTGTCGGGTTGCTGATGCTGGTTCTGTTGTTCAGCAATTCGCTAGTCATGGCGGCAATTGATGGGCAAACGCGTTTGAAGCCATTTACCCTGGCCGATGAAATTAAAGGGGGTAATATTGCACAGGTTACCGAAACGGTTCGTCAGAAACTCACCCGGAGTGGATTTGATATTATCGGTTCATACACGCCTTATGACTCAGCGAATATTTTTATTGTGACCACGGGTGCATTAAAACAAGTTGCATCGCAGAGTCGTTACGGCGGTTTTGGTGCCGCGCTGCGGGTGGGTGTTACCCAGGTTGGCGATTCCATCCAGGTCACGCATAACAACCCTAACTATATTGGCCTAGCCTATAATATGAAAGATGACCTGTCTTCCATCAAGCGTCAATTCAGGCAGACCCTTGGCTTTATGAAAGATTACGGTGGTGGTGAAGGCATAAAGGCCTCGGACTTGCCAAGTTATAACTATACCTTTGGCCTGGAAGGCTTTACCGGCTTTTTTGAGTTTACCCAGTACAAAAGTTACCAGGACGCGGTACGCAAGGTGGAAGCTAGCCTGAATGCCGGCAAGAACGGCATCAGCAAGGTCTATCGACTGGATGTCCCTGGCAAGCAGCAAACCGTGATCGGCTTAAGCCTGAAAGGTGATGAAAAAGAACAACCTTTCCTCAACGACAAGTTTGTGATGGGTGTCATTGATAATAAACAGCTACGCCGTTCCGCGCATTTACCCTATGAAATCATGATTGATGGTAACAAGGTCATTGCCATGCACCCGCATTATCGCCTGGCAGTCAATTTCCCGGATTTAAAAATGTTCGGTAAACATAGCTTTGGGCGCCTGATGGACCTGCCTTATGTTTACGAAGAGTTCTTCACGCGCGCGGTCGGCGGGCAGTGGCCACCGGCTGATTACTGGAATTAACCCGCTTTAGCGACATCGTATCGGCG
>JASFOS010000094.1:0-8357 GCA_050116415.1 Thioalkalispiraceae bacterium | reverse complement strand
GGGAAACTATGGGTCTGCATGTGGTCACCCGGTTGAATCACCAGGCTGTTGCTGGAATGTATCTCGCTTTCAATGCCGAAACAGTCAAACACGTTTTCCAGGTACTCGGCAACCGTGGATTGCTGATCGGCGTGCCTGATTTGTTCGGCAAGCTGGTTGGCGATCTCGGGGCGACAGGAGTTGTACTCCAGCAAACGATCACGCCCGGCGTTTAGCTCGTGACTGAAATGCGTATAAAGTTGTCGCGTGGTTTCAATCAGTGTTGTTAGATCATCGATACCTTCATTGATGTGATGCAAGGCATCAAAAAGATCTGCCTGCACCTGCTGGTACACTGATTGGCCGGCCGGGCAGGTTTTTTCAAATGCGTTCAGGCCTTCATGGTACCAGTGGTATAGCACCTGTTGGGCGCTACCCTGAAGATAGGGAACATGGATCTGTATGGTCTGCGTCTGGCCAATCCGGTCGAGACGTCCGATCCGCTGTTCCAGCAAGTCGGGGTTGACGGGTAAATCGAATAACACCAGGTGATGTGCAAACTGAAAATTGCGACCTTCACTGCCGATTTCAGAACAGAGCAGTACCTGGGTACCGTATTCCGGGTCGGCAAAATACGCGGCTGCCCGGTCACGTTCCACGATACTCATGCCCTCATGAAACACGGCGGAATGAATCCCGAAACGTACCCGCAAGGTTTCCGCCAGTTCCAGGGTGGTTTCGGCACTGGAGCTGATGACCAGCACCTTGGCCGGTTTGAGTTTTTGTAAATGATCACGTAGCCATGACACGCGCGGATCAAGTTCAGTCCATGTGGGGGCACTGCTCTGATCGCTATAGAGACGTTCCGGGCTGATCAGTGCATGCCAGTCAATGCTGGTGGTTTGCGCTTGCTGGATGGCAAGCGCGTATTCAGCCGGTAATTCAAGTGGGTAGGCATGGCTTTGACGTTGCGGAAAACCTTTGATGGCATGTCGCGTATTACGGAACTGGATACGCCCGGTACCGTGTCGGTCCAGCAAATAGTCCACCAGCTGGCCGCGCGCCGCTTGCTGTTGTTGGAGATCGGTTGCCGGATCCCCCAGTTGCTCGAGTATCGCCAGCTGGTCTGTTTCGGTGATAACCGACTGCAGGACTCGCCGGGTTGTGGCATCGACTGGTTCATGACCGAGCAGTTTTTCGATGCCCTCGGCAATAGGTTCGTAGGAGGCTTCCTCCTTGAGAAAACTTTCAAAATCCGCAAAGCGATCCTGGTCCAGCAGGCGCAGGCGTGCAAAGTGGCTGGCCTTACCCAGTTGTTCTGGCGTGGCGGTTAACAGCAGAACGCCGGGTGTGACCCTGGATAACTCGTCGACCAGCTGATACTCCCGGCTCGGTTCAGTCTCGGACCATTCCAGGTGATGCGCTTCATCAACGATCAATAAATCCCAGTTGCCCTGGATGGCATTTGCCGCCTGGTGCGGGGAACTGGCCAGGAAGTTGATGCTGCATAAAACCAGTTGCTCGCTATGGAACGGGTTTTCCTGGTTATTGCTTTCGCTGATCGCCTGGCTGCGCTCCTCGTCAAAAATACTGAAATGCAGGTTAAAGCGACGCAGCATTTCCACCAGCCACTGATGAATTAGTGTCTCGGGAACCACGATAAGCACACGTTGTGCACGCTCGGTGATGAGCTGCTGGTGCAGGATCAGGCCGGCCTCGATGGTTTTGCCCAGCCCGACTTCATCAGCCAGCAATACCCGCGGCGCATATCGATTGGCGACTTCATGCGCAATATATAACTGGTGTGGGATCAGGCTGGTACGTGCACCCGTTAATCCGTAAAGTTCTGAATGGCTGAGGCGATTTTGTTGCAGCAGGGTTTGATAACGCAGGTCGAACCACTTGTTCTTGTCAATCTGTCCGGTAAACAGACGATCAGCCGGGCGGTTCAGTTGAATAAAGTTATCCAGCTTGGTTTCATCCAGCACCGCAATTTCACCTTCACGTGTGCCGATGTAGACCAGCAAGCCATCATGTTCTTCGACATCCGTGATGTGCAGTTCCCAGCCCTCGGCACTGCGTACCGTGTCCCCGGCGGCAAATCGTACCCGGGTCAGCGGCGCGGTTTGCTTGGCATAGATGCGGGTTTCCTCGGTGGCATGGAATATCAGGGTGACACTGCGATGATCGGCGTTCAGGACCGTACCGAGTCCCATTTGTAATTCGGTATCACTAATCCAGCGTTGGCCAGGGATGAAATCGCTCACGGCTGTATGGCTACTCTGTGTTTAAGGGGCTGCTATGGTAGCGATTTCCGCGACAAAAATCTCGTTGACATTTAATCAGATACTGACGAATTCTTTGCGGGCATCGAGCACTTTTCGCAGATAGCGGCGTGTCTCGTTGCGCGGGTGTTCATGTCGGAGTTTTTGATACACCTGGGAAGGCGCCAGGCTGTTGATGATGTTGAGCGCCTGGTTGCGGTTTTGTGAAAACATGCGCAACACGTTACCGGCACCGCCATTATAGGCAGAGATGGTACAGTATTCACGGGTGATGGGATGCTGGATTGCGCCCAGGTAATCACGTTCAAGAATATTCAGATAGGCTGTACCCAGTTCGATATTGTTGGCGGAGTTGAACAGGTATTCCTTGGAGGGGATATGATCATAGCCCTTGAGTTTTCTGAAGGTATCGCGCCCCGCGGTGGTGGGCACGATCTGCATCAGACCATAAGCCGGTGAGGAACTGACCGCGTAGGGGTTGAACGCACTTTCGGTCTTGATCACCGCGTAGACCAGTGACTTGCTGACCTTGAACTGGCGTGCATATTTTTCCACCAGTGGCTTGATACGCTGCGCCTGGATATGGTTGCGGTTGCCAACCATGTGAAACCGGACAAAGTACTTGTTTTTCTGTTGCCGGGTCTTGCCGGTTTGTAACTGGTGTTTTACCAGGTAGGCGGCAAAATCTTCCGCCAGCCGCGGGGAACTGATGGCCTGGCCATGCTGGTTGTTAACCAGGCCATACAAGTAGGGCTCGCCGCTGAGCTTGATTTGCCGCGCCGAGTAGAGGTCAACGGCGCGCGGGTCGCGGGGCGTTAACAGCGTGGTGACAACCGCGTTGACCAGGTTTTTCCGAGGTGTTTTTTCGCTCAGGGTTTCGACCTGGATAAGGCCGGTTTCGAAATTGATAATCGCGCGGCTTTTATAATTATCCGTGTATTTCACGTAGCGTTTATTGGAAGGGGTGAGGGTGTCGGCCTTGCCCCACTGCTTCTCGGCTTCGCCCCGCAGGATAGCCAACAGTGCCTTGTACTGCTTGCGAATGCGCTTGATGTCCTGGGCTATCGCCAGTGGGTTGTACTGATAGGATTTGACCCGGTTTTCGGCATAGTTTTCCAGGTAGCCACGGGGATCCTTGCTGGTGGCGATATTGATCCACTGGCTGGTGGAACAGGCCACCAGGCCGGTTGCCAGCAGGCTGATCGCGGTTATTCGTAAGGCTTGATATCTAAAAAAGTCTCGAATCCAACTCATAGCAACCAAGTGTAACGCTTTTGCCCATCAAAATTCATTAGCCTGTTCAGGTGATTGCTAATTGACAGCGGCGCTCAAAACACGTTTAATAAATGACTTTCAGGTCATTTATTACCTTATAAATATCAATGACATATAGCACAGTACAGCAGGATCCACGCTGGCAGAGGCGTAAGGATGAACGACCGGCGGAAATTATCGATGCCGCGCTGCAGTTATTTGTTGAGCGCGGCTACGCGGCCACGCGCCTGACCGATATTGCCAGGGCGGCCGGCATTTCCAAGGGCAGCCTGTATCGTTATTTCGAAAGCAAGGATGCGCTGTTCAAGGCCATGGTCAAACAGGTGGTGATCCCCGAGCTCGAGAAGGCAGAAATGACGGCCAACGCTTACCAGGGCGATATCTCCTCATTGATTCGTCACATGGTGGTGGATTGGTGGGAGACCATGGGCGAATCGCGCATTTGCGGGATACCCAAGCTGATCATTGCCGAGGCGAGCAATTTTCCCGAACTGGCCGAGTTCTACGTCAACGAGGTCATCAAGCGGGTCAGAAAACTGGTGGCCGGGATTATTGAACGGGGTATCCGGACCGGCGAATTCAGGGCCGATATTTCTGCTGAGTATGCGGCCAGGTTATTGATCTCGCCCATAGTCTTTGCCGCCATCTGGAACCATTCACTGGCACCGTTTGATGAGCCGTATGATGTCAGAACCTATCTACGCAATCAGACCGACATTTTTATTCGCGGTTTACAAGTCGAAGAGTGATGTGCAATGAAACTTAAATCCCGTTTACTGTTGATCACTGTTGCCAGCCTGTTGAGTGGCCTGGTATCAGCAGAACAGTTAAACCTGCAACAGGCCATTCACAAGCTGTTGAAATATTATCCTACCCTGGAGATCGCCAGGCTCAGGACACAACAGGCCGGCTGGGAAATCGAAAACATCAAAAGCCAGCTGGATTGGGGGTTAAACGGTGCAGTGGGGGTCAGCCATGATGTGTCAGCTTTTTCGACACCTTATGATCGCTTTGAAGCCAGCGCCAACATCAGTCGCAAGCTCGAGTCGGGGCATAGTATGGGGATCAGCGGACGTTATCAATACAACGACGACAGTTTCGTGCTTAACAACAGTTTTCCCAATCCATCACAATCACTCAACCTTGATCTGAATTACAGGGTTCCGCTTGGCCGTGGTGAGAACAATACCATTTATCAACAGGCGAAAACGATCGCGGAACTGCAACAGCGCATTGAGCAACTCAACGAGAAAAATATTCTCAAGTCCCTGGTTGAGCAGGTTATCAACCTGTTTTATGAAATTGAAAATAATGAAAGACGTTTGCAATATACCGAGTCGTCCATTGATCGATCACGGCGCTTGAAGAATTATATCGCCAGGAACATGCAACTTGGCATTTATGAAAACAAGGATGTGCTAGAAGCACAAGCGCAATTATTGAAAGTGATTTCCGAGAAGGAAACCCTGGCTCTAGCTGTTAGCGAACAAAAGAATGCCCTGCGTAAGTTGCTTGGTCTTGAGCCTGGAAGTTCCCTGGAACTGGCGATTGAAAAAGTCATCAGTATGGAGCTGGTTGCCGACCAGCTGCTCGCAGAGGCTGAGGGTGATGCCGCCGAGTTGCAGATCAAGCAACGCCAGCTCGAAATCAGTGATGCCCGTATTATCTCGGCACTCAATGAAAATTCGGATCAAAAAGACATCGTTTTCTCTGTCGGTGCACGAACCCTTTACGGCGACAGCACCACGGAAAGCGTCAGCGAGGAAGACTACGCTGCGCAGCTCAAGTTCGAATATAACTATGACCTGGGTAAAAAATCCTACAAGTCAAATATTGAGAAAATAAAAAAGGATAAGGACATCGCGCTACAGGAAATTCGCCTGAACAAGGACGAGATCAGGTACCGGCTAAATGCCTTGTTGGATAAGATTCAAAGACAAGAGAAAGTGCTGCAAAAGCTGACACGGCATATGAAGGTTTCGGAAGAGAAATACAACGATGCCTTACAGCGCCACCGGAAAGGGCGTATCAACACGACTGACCTGATCGGTTTTGAAAATGACTTGCACCTTGCCAGCCTGGATTACTCCTCGGCAAGTATTAACCTGTCACTGACTAAAATGAACCTGGCGCTATTTACCGGCAGGCTCTGGAACACGCTTGGTATTGAAACTGGCCTGCCCGGGAGAAGCGAATGATAGAATTCCTGGTTAAACGAGGGTTGATCGTCAACCTGGTTTCGATTTTCCTGATCGCAATCGGGGTCTACGCGGCATTTGAAATTAATCGTGAAGCTTTCCCCAATGTGCAACTGGACAGGGTGCAGGTGGATTTTGCATACCCGGGTTCGACACCGGATGAGATCGAACTGCTGCTGGTCAACCCGATTGAAGATGAATTGAAAATCCTTGATGGTATCGACAAGGTTACTTCGACGGCTTTTCCCGGCTCGGGACGCATCGTCATAGAGCTGGACCCGGATGCCAGTAATCGTGACACTATCGTCAGCGATATCCAGCTTGCCGTCGATCGTGCTGACCTGCCGTCAGATCTGCCGGCTGATCCAAGCATTCTTGAAATTGATGGCAAGGTGATCCCGATTATCCAGATCGCTGTTGCCGCCAAGCGTAGTGAAGTCGAAGTGAGTCGTCTCGCGGATAAAATCCGGGATGATATTCTTGATATCGAGGGTATCGCCCGGGTGCAATTGCAGGGAGAACGTAAAACTGAATTCAGGGTGGTGATTTCACCCGATAAAATGGACGAGCAGCATATTTCTATCGCTGAAGTTTCCAACCTGTTAAAAAACTGGAACATCAGTGCACCAGGTGGTGATGTCGATACACCCGAAGGACAAAAGTTTGTGCGTATCGCAAGTGAATTCAAAACGGTCGCTGATCTGGAAAACCTGGTGATCCGTACCACGGAAACTGGCAATACCGTATACCTCAAGGATATTGCCGATGTGAGTGAAACCCTGGAAAAAGCCAGTGTCTACTATGATGTTTCAGGTACTCCAGCCTTGAACATGATCATCCTGAAAAAGCAAACTGCCGATATTATTACCGTGGTTGACGAATTGAAGGGCTATCTTGACACGGTACCGGGAATATATGGTGATGATGTGCTGATCACCAGTTTCCAGGACTTCTCACGGTTTGCCAAGGTGCGACTGGGCGTATTAACCAATAACGGCATTGTTGGCATTATCCTGGTGTTTATTTCGCTGATCCTGTTCCTGAGGATGTCGGTGGCGCTGACCACCACCTGGGGTTTACCCATCGTATTTTTCACCGGCTTGTTCTTTCTCTACCAGTTTGGCATCACGCTCAACCTGGTATCGATGCTCGGTTTTATCATGGTGCTCGGTATGCTGGTGGATGATGCCATCATCATCGGTGAGAATATTACCTATCACATGGAAAATGGCATGCCGGCAAACCAGGCGGCCGTGACTGGTGCCCGTGAACTGATCGGTCCGGTAACAACCACAATCTTAACCACGGTGGCGGCTTTTTTCCCGTTGATGTTCATGTCCGGGACCATTGGTAAATTCATTATCGCCATTCCGGTCGTGGTGATCATGCTGCTGTTTTTCTCGTGGCTGGAATCATTCCTGATCCTGCCCAGTCACGTGGCGCATTTTACCCATCCCGAAAGAAAAACCAGGGAACGCCAGTGGTTGATTCGACTTGAGAATTTTTATGCCAGTATTCTGAACGTCGCTTTGCGTCATCGTGGCAAAACCCTGTTGTTATCCTTCCTGATCCTGATCGCTAGCCTAGTACTGGCAGTGAGCCAGTTATCCTTCCAGTTGTTTCCGGCGACCGGCGTTGATCAATACGTGTTGCGCGCCGTCGCCAAACCGGGTATCAGTCTTGAGGATATGCGCGACAAGATGCGCGCGCTTGATAAAGATATGCGTTCCACCATTAACCCGGAATACCTTGAAGCGACCCTATTATCGACAGGACAAATTGCGCTTGAGTCGACTGATCCTTTGACCCAGCGGGGTAGCCGGTATGCACAGATACGCGCACTTTATATTCCGGCAATATTACGAGAAGAACATGATGCCCTGGATGACATGGATGCGCTGGCTGCACGCTTGCCCGCAGCTTATCCCGATTTACAGCTGACCTTTGTTGCCACCAAGCCGGGACCGCCAACCGGGCGTGCCCTGGAGGTCGAAATATCCAGCAACAATTATGAACTGAATAGCCAGGTCGCGGACAACCTGATTGATTACCTGGCTGGCATCGACGGGGTACAGAACGTGGAAAGCAGTAAACAACCAGGCGACAAGGAACTGCACGTGGCGATTAACCGACAAAAGGCGGTCTTTGCCGGCGTTGACCTGGCGACCGTCGCGACCCATGTGCGTGCCGTGGTGGATGGCTTGCGGGTAACCACCTCGCGTCGTGGTGATGAAGAAATCGACGTGACGATACGTTTCCCTGAATCGGTCGATGACCAGGTCGCGATGCTGGAGAACCTCAAGGTGCCCAATAGTCGGGGTGGACTGATACCGCTTTCTGCAATCGCGGATTTGATCGAATACCAGGGTATATCAACCATTCGCCACAAGGATAACCGCCGCGTGGTCAGTGTCACGGCAGACGTGGATACTACGAAGATCACCAGCCTGGAACTTAACAACAAAGTACTCAAAGATGAAGATAGCTGGTTGGAGGGTTACAAGGACAAGGTAAAGGTGAACTACGGTGGTGAGGCAGAGAAAAACCAGGAATCTTTTGCGGATCTGAAATACTCGTTCGGTTTTGCCCTGGTCGCGATCTTCTTTATCCTGGTGATCCA
>JASFOS010000093.1:0-8425 GCA_050116415.1 Thioalkalispiraceae bacterium | reverse complement strand
ATTCGTCAAGTCGAGCCCCATCGTTTCAGCCTGGCTCTGCCAGAGCAAGTTGCCCGATTCGTCGTAAACTGCGGCCAACCAGCCAGGTAATGACTCCAGCCGGGTTTCCAGCTGTTGTTGTAACCTCTCCAGGTTCTGCATGGCGAGTGAATCGAGCAGCAATTGACTTACTTGATGATGGCTGTGCAGATATTGTCCGCTAATGCTTGAGCGAACATAATGTTGCAGTGCAACAACGCAAAAAAGAGATAAGACAACCACACTCAGTATGGTTAAAAAGCTATTTCTAGTGATATTCAAACTGCTACATCCAGACGATGAAATGCGTTATTGCTTTTAATGCTTCAGAGTTTATCGACCTCGGCTAGCCTGAACTTTAATTTTCGCCCCGCCCTGCGCTGCACAAAATTTGGACAATTACCACAATATTTATAAGGAATTTAGACCTGCTCTGAATAACAGAATTTTGTTAAGTCTGTCACATTAGCAGGATTATCTTATCAAGTGCCACAGACGCCACCCGATACTAGACATATACTTTTTACCTATACCTGTTGCTGTTACCGGGTGAAAAAATGTCTAAAAAAATCGCTGCCTTCGTATTCCTGCTCAACCTCGTTATCACGCCCATATGTGCTCATTCTGAAGTAATCAAGATCGGGGTATTGTCTCAACAGAATTTTCGTTCCACGATGCAAGGCTGGGCGACTACCAGCCATTACCTGGGCCGGCAACTGCCACAACACGTATTCCAGATTCTCCCTTATTCCCGACAAGCCGATCTTGTTACCGACCTGGCGAGGAACAAGCTGGACTTCCTGCTCACCGGGAAACAGCCACTCACCGAGTTAATGACTGATTTTTCCCTGAACCCTATCCTGAACGTCGAGAAAAATACGCGTCAATGGATCCTGTCCAGCAGTCATAATTTGCCGGACGCCCTGATTCTTTCAATTACCGAGGCGCTGCTCAAGCCAGCCAGGAAACAAAAAGAGCTGGTTGGCGGCCAATGGACACGGGTCAGTCATTCCGAAATTCAACTTTCTTTCCAGCAACAGCTTCAACAGGTTTATAACCAGTCTGTTACAACCTTATCTAGCATACTGGCGCGCTACTGGACGTTACTGATAGCAGTGCTGGTTTCCAGCCTGTTGATCCTGCTATATCGTCAATGGGATC
This sequence comes from Thioalkalispiraceae bacterium, assembly GCA_050116415.1. Classification (GTDB taxonomy): domain Bacteria; phylum Pseudomonadota; class Gammaproteobacteria; order UBA6429; family Thiohalophilaceae; genus JARRJY01. Next base: position 7,246 of record JASFOS010000093.1, on the reverse strand, counting down.
GTTACCATACCCGGGTTACCGAGGTGAAAAAACATCGCCAGCAATCTCATGATCCCGGTCTAAATGACACGGTATTCTAGGTTTCAGGCAACGTGCGAATAAAGATGTTTTTCAATAGTGGGAAACAGCTGACCACGTAAGACCGGTTTGGCCAGGAAATCACTGGCCCCTAACTTCCTTAACCAGAACTCTTCGGTCTTTTGCTCGGACGCACTGATAATAATAATCGGGGTTTCACGGTACTGTGGTAACTTGCGAATACGGCGGGTAGCCTGGTATCCATTCATACCCGGCATGATGACGTCCATCAGGATCAGGTCCGCCTGGTGCTGCTCGGCCATATCAATGGCTTGCTCACCATTACTGGCAACCAGTACCTGGTAACCGTCCTGCTCAAGAACTTTTTTCAGGGCATACACCACGGTACTGGAATCATCAACAACCAGGATAGAAAGCGGCCCATGGGCTATGCGCTCTTGACGGCGTCTTTCAGTTTTGCCCTTCTTGTTGCCAAGCAGCCTGGCAAGGCCAAATTTTTCCATATCAACTATCCTGTTAATACATGACATCTAAACTTTAATTGATTCGCAGTAGCTGCGCAATCAACCTTTTTGTTTTTGTAGTTAATTCCTTGTCAAACGGCTTTTTGCTAACATAGTTTCGTGTTCTCAATGTTATATTAAATTATCATGGACAAACCACCCAAGCACGATACAGATACACTTGTTAACACCTGTTCGGGGCGTAGCAATCAATTGCCTTACCCGGCGAGTCGGCTTGCTCCAGCTATTGACCTGGTGGATATGGCAAAAGAAATTTCGCAGGCTGATGCCATGCTCAATACCCGTGTCAGTGCAAAACTCAAGGTCATCGCTGATCAAATTCGCCACCTGCAACAGGAGGCACGTGAAATTCTTGAAGAAAGCCGACGTGACCAGCAACTACACCATGCTGAATGCAACTTCAAACGTATCCCCGGTAAAACCTACCATCTGTATCAGAAAAGTAACGGTCAGCACTATTTCTCGATGCTATCTCCAGATGACTGGGGCAACCAACCACCGCATGCCTACCTGGGTTCCTATCGACTGGAAAACGATATGTCATGGACGGCACTTGATGATGATATTACGCAAACCGATAACAGCCGCGAAATCGTCGAGCGCCTGTTGAATAACCCGTTCGATTGAGCTTGCTTGTCCATGCCTGTGACATCATTGCGTGATTACCTGCTGGTCACTTTTTCCTACTGGGGCTTCACGCTCACGGATGGAGCCCTGCGCATGCTGGTGCTATTGCACTTTCATACCCTTGGTTACAGCCCGTTACAGATTGCCCTGTTATTCCTGTTTTATGAGTTCTTCGGTATTGTCACCAACCTACTCGGCGGCTGGCTGGGCGCAAGCATGGGCTTGCGTGTCACACTGTTCTCCGGTTTGAGTATACAAATCATCGCCCTGCTGATGCTGGGATTGCTCGACCCGCAGTGGCCGGTTGCCTACGCTGTAACCTATGTCATGATCGCCCAGGCATTATCCGGTATTGCCAAGGACCTCACCAAGATGAGTTCCAAAAGTGCCCTTAAATTTGTGGTCGCCAGGGATGCTCGACAAACACTTTACAAGTGGGTGGCGTTATTGACCGGTTCCAAGAACGCATTGAAAGGTGCGGGCTTTTTTCTCGGTGGCGTGTTACTGGCCACGCTGGGCTTCGCCGATAGCCTGTTTGCCATGGCAACCGCCTTGCTGGTGATCTTGCTGTCATCGGTAGTGTTGCTGCCGGCCGACATGGGTAAAGCCAAACAAAAGAAAAAATGGCAACACCTGTTCTCCAAAAGTCCGTTGATAAATACCCTGTCCGCGGCACGGCTGTTTTTGTTTGCTTCTCGTGATGTCTGGTTCGTGGTCGGGCTACCGTTGTTCCTCGCCTCACAGCTGAACTGGTCACACACCGAGGTCGGCAGTTTCATGGCCAGCTGGATTATCGGTTATGGCGTGGTGCAATCCATGGTGCCCCATTTTATTCATCGTCATACGCCCAATGGCAGAAGCGCTTTCTACTGGGTATCAGTCTTGGGACTGGTACCGATAATAATTATTTCTGCGCTTTATTTTGAGATCGCGATCAAAACCAGCCTGATTATCGGCCTGATCATATTCGCGGTGATATTTGCCATTAATTCCGCGATTCACTCATTCCTGATTCTTAACTACAGTGATCACGACAATGTCAGCATGGACGTGGGTTTTTATTATATGGCTAACGCGGCAGGAAGATTGGCAGGTACCGTGTTATCCGGTTACCTGTACCAGCAGTCAGGTCTGATCGGCTGCCTGTGGACATCGGTAATCTTTATTGTTACCTCGAGTCTCTTCACGCGGGTTTTACCCGGCAGAGAACGGGGCATAAAAAGCCCTGCGCAAACGTGAGCGCTGGCCGGGCTCACAAAGCCGGCCTGTCAGGCAAATAATTAAATTGTATTTAGACTTGGTTAGCTAGGTATAAATAGATGTGTTTCTATTAAGCTTGGCTTACCTGGACATTCGTGGCCTGGGCACCCTTATCGCCCTGTTCGACTTCATAAGTCACTTTCTGCCCTTCTTCCAGTGACTTGAAGCCATCCATGCTGATCGCAGAAAAATGTACAAATACATCATCGCCCCCCGCTTCGGGAGTAATGAAACCAAACCCTTTTTTATTGTTAAACCATTTGACGATTCCAGAATTCATGGTAACTCCTTAACTACCTGTACTTCTTATTATGTTGCTTAATTGTTATTTTACTGATACCACTATAGTAGTGCGATCAGTCGTTGAATAAAGTATAACCTAGAAAAATAGTAAATGATCATGCAATCTAATTATTAATATATCAGTATATAATTGAATATCACTCTGGTAACGAATCACTATTGTTTTGCTTTTTAAAACCACAGGAATACAGCATGCCAAACTATCTCGTTCTCTCTGCCATCGGTAAGGACAGGCCCGGAATTGTAAACCAGCTTTCGCAAATGATTGTTGAACGCCAGGGGAATATCAGCAGCAGCCGAATGATGGCGATGGGCGGTGAATTCACCATCATGCTGATGATCGACGGTAGCCCGGACACCATTGAACAAATCAAGGCAAGCCTGCCGGAGATGGAATCCCAGTCTGGATTAACGATTGTGGCACGAAATACCGAGCTTGATGCCGGGCGAGCCAGGCGGCTACCCTACAAGGTAGAAGTGGTTTCCATGGATCATCCCGGCATCGTCCAGCAAGTGGCTGATTTTTTCTCCAACCATGAGGGCAACATCGAGGAAATGAACACCGATACTTATGCGGCGGCGCATACGGGGACCCCGATGTTTGCGCTTAGCATGATTGTTGATTTACCGGCAGAGACCCGGATCGCGCCGCTGCGTGAAGAGTTTTTTGAATTTTGTGACAACCTTAATCTCGATGCCTCCCTGGAAATTCCCTGATAGCCCGCTGATCCCTTGAGCGGTTTCCACGCCCTCTTTAACACACTGTTTTTATGAGAAAATTTTGACTCTGGCGGGCAGACTGATTAAGATGCGCGACCTCTTTGCCAATCAATCTCCCTGGAGTACACCATGTTCCAACTCGGTTGCGCGAGTCGCGTCTGTTTTCAGAATGAAATTCTATCCGGCCTCACCGTTGCCCTGGCCCTGGTTCCGGAAGCCGTCGCGTTTGCCTTTGTCGCCGGTGTTGACCCGCTAGTTGGACTGTACGCTGCTTTCATGGTGGGCCTGCTGGCCTCGGTTTTTGGTGGCCGTCCCGGCATGATTTCCGGTGCCACCGGCGCCATGGCTGTGGTCATGGTCAGCCTGGTGGCCGAGCATGGCGTGGAATACCTGTTTGCCGCGGTGGTTCTCACAGGCCTGCTGCAGATTTCAGCTGGCCTGCTCAAACTGGGTAAATACATCCGCATGGTGCCTTACCCGGTCATGCTGGGGTTTGTGAATGGCCTGGCCATCGTGATTTTCCTGGCCCAGTTACAACATTTCCAGACGGTCGAGGCGGATGGTGGTGCCAGCTGGATGAGTGGCACGCCACTGTGGGTATTCCTGGGGCTGGTTGTCATGACCATGCTGATCATCCATTATCTGCCACGCCTGACCACCTGGGTACCTTCCTCGCTGGCGGCCATCATCACCGTGTCACTGCTGGTAATCGGCCTGAATATTGACACCAATACCGTGGGTGACCTGGCTTCCATTGAAGGCGGTTTACCTGGATTCCACATCCCGAGCGTCCCGCTCAACTGGGAAACCCTGACGATTATTTTTCCCTACGCCATCATCCTGGCCGCCGTGGGGCTGATTGAATCCCTGCTGACCCTGAGCCTGATCGATGATGTCACCAATACCCGGGGGCGCGGTAACCGTGAATGTATCGGCCAGGGGATTGCCAATACCACCACCGGCCTGTTCGGCGGCATGGGTGGCTGTGCCATGATCGGCCAGAGCATGATCAACGTAAACTCCGGTGGCCGACAGCGGCTTTCCGGTATATCCGCAGCGCTGTTCCTGTTGTGCTTCATCCTGTTCGCCTCGGACCTGATTGAGCAAATCCCCATGGCCGCCCTGGTCGGCGTGATGTTCATGGTGGTACTGGGAACCTTTGAGTGGTCAAGCCTGCGCATCATGGGCAAGATCCCGCGCATGGATGCCTTCGTGCTGGTGCTGGTCTCGGCGGTTACCGTGGCCACCGACCTGGCCGTTGCCGTTATCGTCGGGGTGATTGTCTCGGCGCTGGCGTTTGCCTGGGAACACGCCAAGCACATCAATATCAAGGGTTACGATAACGAGCAGGGTTCACGGGTATACGAACTCAATGGCCCGCTGTTCTTTGGCTCCGTAAAAAATTTCCTGGACCTTTTTAACCCTGAAGAGGACCCGGATGACGTGATCATCGAGTTTCAAAATTCGCGAGTTGCCGATCACTCCGCCATCGAGGCGATTGATAACCTGGCAGAAAAATACATCAAGGCGGGCAAAACCCTGCATCTTCGACATCTCAGTCCCGAGTGTCGCCAGTTACTGAAAAAAGCCGGTAACCTGGTCGAGGTCAACGTGATGGAAGATCCTCGTTACCATGTAGCGGATGACGAACTGGCCTGATGTCACAGCATCGCTCCCTCGCTGTCCGCTGACTCCTGCCGGTGCAGTTTTTTGACTCGATCCGGTAACTTTGATTGATGCAAATACTACTCCAACCCGGCGTTATTTCCTGAGCAATTTTCTGCGAAAAAACGTAGCTTTTCTCAAATAGGTATCGTAAAGTTATATTGTCTGCATAGCGTGCAGTGGTTATTTGTTCGTTCCTGTCAAAGAGTTACTTTCAAATCCTCCATCTCATCTTTTGCAGTCATTAAGTTAAATCAAGTTAAATATTAAGGTAAGAGTAATGGCTACAGGCAGTGTAAAATGGTTCAATGAATCAAAAGGTTATGGTTTTATCGCACAAGATGATGGGAACGATGATGTGTTTGTTCACTTCAGCGCCATCCAGGGTGACGGTTTCCGTACTTTAGCTGAAGGCGAAAAAGTAACGTTTGATATTGAAGCTGGTCCGAAAGGTCCCCAGGCTTCAAACGTCGTTAAGCAGTAATACCTCTTAATTTGTGAAGCCCTGCCGCCGGCAGGGCTCCACGTTAAGCTCAATCTACTCAATCAATCGTGGTATGCTAATACCATGAAAACGATTGAGCCCATCAGCCCGTTTCAGCAACAACAAGTGGTTGCTGAAACCGAGCGCTATATCTCTATTGCCTCGGATTTTTTTCAACGCCCTTTTGCCGCTATCCCGATAGCCTTTGATCTCAAGGGACGTGCGGCAGGCATGTATAAAGTTGACCGCGGTACACGCCTGTTAAGATTTAACCCTTATTTATTTGCAAAATATTTCCAGGATAACCTGGCCAATACCGTACCCCATGAAGTTGCCCATTATATTAGTGACGTCCTTCACGGCCTGAGGCATATTCGTCCACACGGCAAGGAATGGCAGGCCATCATGCATGTTTTTGGCGCCATGCCCGAACGCACCCATAATTTTAACATGCAGGGTATTCCCACTCGCCAACAACAGCGCTTTAACTATCGATGCCAATGCCAGGTCTACCAGTTAACCACGCGTCGTCATAATATGATTCAAAAAGGCCAACGCCGTTATCTTTGCCGTTATTGCCATGGCGAACTAAACTTGAGTGCAAACTGCGATCAACCGGCCAGATAAAGCGACAACACTTACCGTGAGGATATTGTGTAATGAATAACAAGTTGATGATATTACCGGCCCATGATTACAAGGCCACGCGGCTGGTCAAGATTCCTGAAGACTTTGAAGAACATGAAGTATTTCGCCATGTTACCGGCATTATTTCCGAAGTGGAAGAAGACAACCCTGAATACAGCTGGGACGATGTTGCCGCCGCCCTGGAAGACCACGGCTTTGAAATCGTTGATTTCATCCTGGGGCCTGCCCTGGATTAAAGCACGGGATCACCGGCAACCGATTGCCATCCATGAACAGAAAACAATGCTATAGTTATTTTCTTTTACTGGTCGTTTCACTCACAGGCGAATGTGCCGGTATGTCATCAACAACCACCCAACCCGAGGCCAGCATTTCACTACCGCAACCGGATAAAACCGCCGGCTTGCCCCTGCATCAGGCTCTTGATAGCCGGCGCTCGCATCGTGACTTTGTCACCAGGCCATTAAAGCTCGCGGAAGTATCCCAGTTATTGTGGTCGGCACAGGGGACCACGGGATCTCGAGGCAGGCGAACGGCGCCTTCAGCGGGTGCGCTTTATCCGTTGGAAATCTACTTGCAGGTCGCCGCGGTCGAAGGAATAGCACCTGGTACTTACCATTTTGACCCGAAAACACATCGCCTGGCCATGACACAACGTGGTGGCCAGGGTGAACAACTCGCACAGGCTGCCTTGCATCAGGACTACCTCGAAGACGCCCCGCTCGTGATCGTGATCGCGGCCGTGTTTGCGCGTACCGAGAAGAAATACGGTAAACGTGCTACGCGTTACGTTCATATTGAAGCCGGCAATGTGGCGCAAAACATCTACCTGCAGGCGACTTCATTAAGTCTTGGTACGGTCTATGTCGGTGCGTTTAATGACGCGGCCGTAAAGGAAGTACTGGCATTGCCGGAAAATGTCGCACCACTGGGTTTACTGCCGGTGGGGTACATCCGTTAAGCGGAAGATTTAGCA
>JASFOS010000092.1:0-8553 GCA_050116415.1 Thioalkalispiraceae bacterium | reverse complement strand
CTGGACTGGTTTCCCCAATGGCACTACGCGGTCGTAATTGGTTTCGATCTCGAGCATGGCCAGATATTTTTGCGTTCAGGTACACATAAGCGCCATGTAAATACATTTGCACTGTTCGAAAAGACCTGGCGGCGTGCCGATTACTGGGGGATGGTGGTGTTGCCGTTAAACAAGCTCCCAACAACAGCGACACCCTTCCGCTATTTATCCAGTGCCGTGGCCTTTGAAAAACTGGGTAAACTGGAACAGGCAAGAGCAGCTTATGCTACCGGTCTGGCGAAATGGCCAAATAACAGGCACCTGTTAATGGCCGCAGGCAATATAAATTTTCAACTAAAGGAAATTGAACAGGCTGAAAAACAATACCGGTCAGTCCTTGAACTGTGGCCTGACTATGCGCCCGCGCTGAATAATCTCGCTCATATTGAGTTGCTCAATAAAAATTTCGATGCCGCTGAAACACTAATCGGTAAAGCAATACAACATGGTGGTCGATTTAAAAAAGAATACCTGCATACCCTCGATATGATTTTGAAGGCCAGGCAACAAAACCGTTAACGAGGAAAAATCTGTAAATATTGCTTTTCCAGCTTTCCCGCCATAACCAGTACCTCTAACAGCAGCCAGAGTACCTTACCAGCCGGGCGCGAACCGGGCACTATTCATATTCATTGTATTTCTTCGAGCTACCCTTCACCTTGTCAACCGGGTAACGCTGTTCATTGATTTCGATCTTCTCGTATGCCTTGTCGACCAGGTTGATATCCAGCCGCTCGGCCAGGCGCATCAGGTAGATAAATACATCGGCCATTTCCAGTGCCACCAGTTGTTTCTTGTCCTCATCCAGCTGGTAACTTTGTTCTTCGCTCAACCACTGAAAATGTTCGACCAGTTCACCCACCTCACCGGTCAAGGCCATGGCGATGTTTTTCGGGGAATGGAATTGTTCCCAGTTACGTTCCACGGCAAAGGTTTTCAGGCGCTGCTGTAATTGCTGGTAGCTCTTGTGGTCCATTGGGCTTCCTTGAATTCTGAATAAATGATCAATTCATTGTTGCAAAGGGCTAAAGAAATAAGCCCGGCATAGCCGGGCTTGATGATGGAAGTACAACACGTCTGGATTACACCTCGTATGCGGCCTGTGTGTGTTTTTTATTGGCCACAGGAAAGTTAAGTTGCAGACTCTGCCAGTCTTTTCTTGTAATTATTTTTAATGAACCGTCAAGAAACTCGAGCATGACGTGTTCATAGCTTTTTTTATTAAAACCGATCAGTCTGACTTTAAATAGCTTTCCTGCCTTGTTTGCATACCAGTTGCCTGCAACAGGCTGTTGTGTTGTATTCATTCCTCCCCTCCAAAAACGAATACGGTCTCAACTGGAAAGTCATTTTGCACAAAACAGGACGTGAAATCTACTCCCGGTTAAACTTTTCTTACGGCAAAATTTTTATCTGGTTAATAAAAAAAACCGTGCATGGCACGGTTTTTTTAGCTGCACATTTTGTGAGACTCAGTTATTCATCAGTAACACAGCCTTCCGAGGCATTCTTCACGTTCTTTATGAACTTGTGCAGGGTACCTCGGGTCGCCTTGTAGGGCGGCATGACCCAGGCTTCCTTGCGCCTGGCCATTTCTTCATCACTGACATCCACCGACAGGGTTTTGTTGTCCGCGTCGATGGTGATCACATCACCGTTTTTAATCAGGCCGATGGGACCACCTTCCTGGGCCTCGGGCACCACGTGGCCGATGATGAATCCGTGTGAACCGCCCGAGAAGCGGCCATCGGTGATCAGCGCCACGTCATTACCCAGGCCGGCGCCCATGATCACCGAGGTCGGGGTCAGCATTTCCGGCATGCCGGGCCCCCCTTTGGGACCTTCGTAGCGGATCACCACCACCTCGCCTTTCTGGATTTCACCATCTTCCACGCCCTTGAGCATGTCTTCCTCACAATCGTAGACGCGCGCCGGGCCGGTAAAGCTGAGGCCTTCCTTGCCGGTGATCTTGGCCACCGATCCCCCCGGTGCCAGGTTGCCTTTCAGGATCTGGATATGGCCGGTTTTCTTGATCGGCTTGTCCAGTGGCATGAACACGTCCTGGCCTTCGCTGAGGCCAGGCAAATCCGCCAGGTTCTCGGCAATGGTCTTGCCGGTTACGGTCAGGCAGTCACCGTTGATCAGACCCTGCTCCAGCAGGTACTTCATCACTGCCGGGGTGCCGCCGACGTTATGCAGGTCTTCCATGACGTACTTGCCGCTGGGCTTGAGATCGGCGAGGAACGGGATACGGTCACTGACCGCCTGGAAGTCATCGATGCTCAGTTCCACGTCCACTGCCTTGGCCATGGCGATCAGGTGCAGCACCGCGTTGGTCGAACCACCCAGCGCCATGACGATGACCATGGCATTTTCAAACGCTTCGCGGGTCATGATGTCACGTGGCTTGATGTCTTTTTCCAGCAGGTTGCGGATTGCCTCGCCGGCTTTCATGCATTCATCCAGCTTGCCCTGGTCAACCGCGGGTACCGAGGAACTGTAGGGTAAACTCATACCCAGCGCCTCGATGGCGGAGGCCATGGTGTTGGCGGTATACATCCCGCCGCAGGCACCGGCCCCCGGGCAGGCATGCTCGACGATCGCCTGGCGCTCATCTTCGTTGATTTTACCGGCCAGGAATTCACCGTAACTCTGGAAAGCAGAAACAATATCCAGGGTCTTGCTGTTGATGTGACCGGGCTTGATGGTACCGCCGTAGATCATCAACGAGGGACGGTTGAGGCGCCCCATGGCAATCAGGACCCCGGGCATGTTCTTGTCGCAACCGGGGATGGAGATATTGGCGTCATACCACTGGGCATTCATCACCGTTTCCACCGAGTCGGCGATGATTTCACGCGACTGCAGTGAATAACTCATGCCATCAGTCCCCATGGAAATACCATCACTGACACCGATGGTGTTAAAGCGCATGCCCACCAGGCCGGCCTGCTCCACGCCTTTTTTGACAATCGCCGCCAGGTCGTTGAGGTGCATGTTACAGGTATTGCCTTCCCACCAGACACTGGAGATACCCACTTCGGCCTTGTCCATATCTTCACGCGTCATGCCGGTGCCATACAGCATGGCCTGCGAGGCGCCCTGGGACTTGGGCTGCGTTATGCGGGAACTCACCTTGTTGAGCTTGTTAGCCATTGAATATCTCCAAAATGTTAATGAATACTTACTTACGGTGTATCGTCCCGGCGCCAAAGATGCGCCTCTGACAACACAGGCCATGAATTATAAAGCATCTGGCCCCGCAAGGAGAATCGGACAGAGTACGCAAAGCCGGCTTTTTTTACTTAATCTGTCCCCAATCGGTCCGATACAGTTAGCATCAGCGGCAACAAAACCACTACACTAAACAATAACCACAAGTATGAAGAATGGAATGTTAAAGCAGTTTGCCTGTCTCGGAATACTCGGTGCACTCATCATGTGTGGGCAGACCGCTATTGCCGCTGAACAGGCCGCGGCGGCTGATACCTTATCCGAACTGCGTAAACAATTCGTGCTTGCCGAGCGCGCTCTGGAAAAAGGCCAACTGGCGCGCTTCAAGCAGTTGCAACAGAGGCTGGGCAACTACCCGCTGTATCCATACCTGGAATATGCGGCGCTCAAGCACCGCCTGCCACACAGTGATCCGGAAACAGTTATCGCATTCATCCAGCGCCACCAGGAAACCCCGCTGGCAGCGCGCCTGCGTTACCGCTGGCTGAAAAGCCTGGCGCGCCACAAACGCTGGACATTGCTGGCCCGTCATTACCAGTCCTCGAGCGATACCCGCTTGCGCTGTGCCTACAGCCGGGCCCTGTATGAAACCGGGCAAACCGATCGTGCCCATCTGCTCACCGAGTCACTGTGGCTGAGCGGTCACTCATTACCACGCAGCTGTGATGCCTCGTTCGCCAACTGGCAACAGGCCGGTGAACTGACCTCCGGGCTACTGTGGAAACGCATCCACCTGGCAATGCGTGCCGGCCAGACCCGCCTGGTTCGCTACCTGGCCAAAAAACTGGAAAAAGCCGACCAGTTCTGGGTGCCACTGTGGTTCAAGGTCAGACGTAACCCCGAATTTATCAGCCAGGTCGAGGAGCGCTTCTCCGAACAACGCCCGCAGATGATCCGCTGGATGATTGCCGACGCGCTGCCGCGCCTGGCACGCAAACAACCGCAACAGGCGCTGGCGCTGTGGCAAGCCTACCGTGCCAACTATCCCTTCACGCCACAGGAGAAAGTCCGCATCGAACGCAGCTTGCTGCGTCAGCTTGCCGAGGAGGAAATACCGGCTTCCGCGCGTGCCCTGTTCAAGCCGTCTGATTACCGCCACCTGAGAAAACAACTGCAGTCCGATCAGGTGTTCAACGCCGTTGCCGAGCAGGACTGGCTCGATGCCTTGGCGCAGCTGGAGCGTTTGCCAGAAAACCTTCAGCACCAGCCACGCTGGATCTACTGGCGCGGACGTATCCTGGAAGCCATGGGCCGGCTGGAAGAGGCCCGCTCCACTTACTTGCTGAATACCGACAGCCGTGATTACTACAGTTTTCTGTCCGCTGACCGGGCCGGCAATACCTATGCTTTTTCCCACCGGCCGCTTAACTTTGCCGAGCAGGAACTGGACAGCCTCAACCGCATCCCGGCATTTGTGCGTGCCCGCGAACTGTTCATTCTTAACCGTGCCGCCGATGCGCGGCGTGAATGGCAATGGGCGACACGCAAAATGAACAAGGCCGAATTACTCAAGGCGGCCACCCTGGCCAACCAGTGGGGCTGGTACGACCGTGCCATCATGACGCTGGCACTGGCCCGCTACTGGGACGACCTGGAACTGCGTTTTCCGCTGGCACACCAGAAACTGGTGGTGGCCCAGTCTAAACGTCGCAACATCAACCCGGCCTGGAGTTTTGCCGTGATTCGCCAGGAAAGCGCCTTCACCGCGGATGCGCGTTCCCGGGCCGGCGCCCTGGGCCTGATGCAACTGATGCCTCGCACAGCTAAACAGGTGGCACGTAACCTGCGCATTCGTGTGCGTGGTCAACATGACCTGCTGGATGTAAAAACCAACATCCAGTTGGGGATCGGCTACCTGAAAAAAGTCTACGACCGCTTTAACGGTCACAATGTCCTGGCCACCGCCGCCTATAATGCCGGGCACAACCGGGTCAGGCAGTGGTTGCCCGAGGAAACTCAAGCGGCTGATTTATGGATCGAAACGGTACCGTTTACTGAAACCCGGGACTATATGAAGCGGGTACTGACTTACACGGCCATTTATGAGCAGCGCCTGGGCATGAACACGGTACCACTCAGCCAGCGCATGACCCCGGTTTCGGTACCGGAAAAATTATCCCAACATTCCGATAAACAGGCCTCAACAAGCAATAACGGTTAGCAACTGGCTGATTAATAGGCAAAAATCAATTTATTTAACCGGCGGCGAAAATGGCCGATACAGAATTTAGGTAAGCTTTCATCATTCTTGTTCGGAGGTACCCGATGTTCGATCTCATCATTGCCCTGGTTTCCGGTCTGTTACTTTTCTTGCTGGGTTATTACCTGGGTCACCAGATGGGGGTCACCGAGCATATCCGTCAGCGCCTGAACCGCGATCGTCGTGAACGCTTGCGCCAGTTTGAGAACTCACAGCACGCCGAACCCTGATTCCTTCGCCCTCAAATCCCCATATATCTTTAAATAACAATAAGTTACAATCTTTTCTTGACGTAACATATCAATATTAGTATAAACATTGGTAGGTTTTGCCATGAAGTGGTGCATTTTTAGCCACTTCAGGCGTGAGGCTATCCATTTCCGTCATGCCACAACGATTAATCAATAAGTTACGTAATATACTTGATAAATTACTTTAACTTTGCTATATATCTTATTAAAAATAATGAGGTAATAGTCATGAATGAAATGGAAATACCAACTTATGACGTACAAGAAGTCACTTTAGAAGAAGCGATTCTGCTGCTCGCAACGGATGAAGAGAAACTTGAGGCGAATTACAAGGAAAGTTCTGAACGACTTCTGAAGCTGTGCGCCTGATAAAAACAACAAAACCGGTTCACTCCTCCCTGTGAAACCTCAAACCGGCCTGACCCGGCGTGGTCAGGTGCGGGTTTGAGACCCGATTGTCACCTTTTCAAACTAACTGAACCTGGATGGCTGTATTGATGCTCAGTTGAGACGTCTGGCGGAAAATACGTCGATGATCTGGTCTTCCAGCAGGATCCGGTCGGCCAGGATTTCACCCAGCTTTGATAAATCACTGTCGAGATGCGCCAGCGAACCGGTGATGTCCTCGTCCTCGTCACATTCGTATTTTTCGTTAAAGTCGAGAATCATTTTGGTCAGCGAGGAAATAGACGGGTAAACCTGCTTGGCCGCTTCTTTCACATCTGCCCGGCGTTCACTGCCGTCTTCGATGTACTGGTAAAGCTGGAAATGGGCGCTGGCCGTGTAGTCAACCAGGGCTTCACAAAATTCCTGTAATGTCATCTGGATATCATTATCCGGCTCAAAAGGACGCATCGCGGCCAACTGGCTGTATAGCGACAGGGTTTCCTTGCGCGTTTCCAGCAAGGTATGCAGTTTATCCAGGGATTCCCCACGACGTTCCAGTTGTTCTGTAGTCATGGCGTGTACTCCTTACATCTATTTTTCTAATTTTCATTGGTAATACTTGAATTTAGAGTAACTATGCCTATAAAACCTTGAGGTTGGCAAGGCCAAAATGTTAAAGATTGTGTCAAACAAGCCATTTTCGTTTGTCGTTGATGCCTGTTATTTACCCTCAAGGCGATTGCTAAGTTATACTATACCGTCTCATCGACCGATTTAACCTGTCCTGTTATGAACAAAGCACCTGAACTTCTTTTACCTGCGGGTACCGTGAAAAACATGCATTACGCTTTCGCCTACGGGGCGGATGCCGTGTATGCCGGACAACCGCGTTACAGCCTGCGGGTAAGAAACAATGATTTCACCCTGGAAAACCTTGGCAAGGGGATCGCGGAAGCGCATCGCCTCGGCAAACAGTTTTTCGTGGCCAGTAATGTCATGCCGCATAACAGTAAAATCAAGACCTACATGAAGGACATGGAACCGGTTATCGAGCTGCAACCGGACGCGCTGATCATGGCGGACCCCGGCCTGATCATGATGGTGCGCGAAAAATGGCCCGAGGTACCGGTCCACCTGTCGGTACAGGCCAATACCGTCAATTATGCGGGGGTAAAATTCTGGCAGTCACTGGGCTTGAGCCGCGTGATCCTGTCACGCGAGCTGTCGCTGGACGAAATCGAGGAAATTCGCCAGCAATGCCCGGACATGGAACTGGAGGTCTTTGTCCATGGCGCATTGTGTATTGCTTATTCCGGCCGCTGTTTACTGTCCGGTTACTTCAACCACCGGGATCCCAACCAGGGTACCTGTACCAATGCCTGTCGCTGGGAATACAAGGTACACCCGGCGAAAGAAAATATTACCGGCGACGTACAGAAACTCGATTTCGATGCGATGAGCGCCATCCAGACCCCGGAATTGTTCCCGGAACATGAAATCAAGCGCCACCCGCTGGCCGACCAGGTATACCTGATCGAGGAAGGCAACCGTCCCGGGGAACTGATGCCGATCATTGAAGACGAGCATGGCACCTATATTATGAACTCGAAGGACCTGCGCGCCATTCAGCATGTGAAGCGCCTGGTCGACATTGGTATTGACTCGTTGAAAATTGAAGGCCGCACCAAGTCGCACTATTACGCGGCGCGTACCGCCCAGCTTTATCGCCAGGCCATCGATGACGCGGTCGCCGGCAAGGAATTCAACCCTCAACTGTATGGCAAGCTGGAAGGACTGGCGAACCGTGGCTATACCGATGGTTTTTACCAGCGTCACCCTAACCAGGCCTACCAGAATTACCTCACCGGCCACTCACGCAGTAACCGCCAACAGTTTGTCGGTGAAATTGTCGAATTCGATCGTGAAAAGGGCCTGGCCGAAATCATCGCCAAGAACAAGTTCAGGGTGGGCGATAAACTGGAAGTAATTGCACCGCAGGGCAACCAGGAAATCACCCTCGAGCATATTGAAGATCTCAAGGGGCAGCAAATGGATGAAGTCCCAGGTGGTGGTTACCAGGTGCGTATTCCTTTACCGCAAGCCGACTACCAGCAGGGCTTGCTGGCACGTTACCTGCCCGAAGGCACGGAAATCCTCACCTAGCTTTGCAGTTGCGGCTCCAGTAACAGGTTGATCTTGCCCAGCAAACGCGGCAGGTCTACCGGCTTGGTATCATAATCATCGCAGCCCGCCTCGAGGGCCTTATCGAAATCACTGCTCATGGCGTGGGCCGACAAACCGATGACCGGAATATGTTGTAGTGCCGGGTCAGCCTTGATCTGCCGGGTGGCCTCCCAGCCATCCATTACCGGCAGGCTCATGTCCATTAACACCAGGTCAGGCTGCACCGATTGCGTGATATTGAGCCCCTGTTGGCCATCG
>JASFOS010000091.1:0-8609 GCA_050116415.1 Thioalkalispiraceae bacterium | reverse complement strand
CGCCGCGATCGGGTATATCGCGCATCCGTTTGATACCGGCCGCCAGGAGCAAGTCTACAAAAAAGAACGTGGCCAGGCATTGAAGCGCCTGGCGGTGGCCGGCCTGGGGGCCATGCAGGTGATGATGCTGGCGGTGGCGTTGTATGCCGGCGAATACCATGGCATGGAATCCAACCTGGAACATTTTTTCCGCTGGATCAGCTTGCTGATTGCGAGCCCGGTGGTGGTGTATTCTGCGCGGCCGTTTTTTGTTGGTGCGATACGTGACCTGAAACGCAAACAACTGGGCATGGATGTGCCGGTTGCCCTGGCTATCGGCGGCGCATTTCTGGCCAGTCTATGGGCCACGATGCTGAACACCGGTGAAGTCTACTTTGACTCGGTCACCATGTTCACTTTTTTCCTGCTCGCCGGGCGTTTCCTGGAGATGGGAGCCCGCCAGCGAGCCGGCCAGGCTGCCGAGGAACTGGTAAAACTGCTGCCAGCGATGGCCACGCGGATTCGTGACGATGAAGAAGAAACCGTGCCGGTAAACGAGTTGCGGCCCGGCGATGAAGTCAGAATACGCCCCGGTGAAAGCATTCCGGCGGATGGCGTGATCCTTGCTGGCCAAAGCTCGGTTGATGAGTCCTTACTCACGGGTGAGAGCCTGCCCTTAACACGTGCCGAAGGCGAGCCGGTCACTGGCGGTACCGTCAACGTGGAAAGTCCGATTCGAATCCGTGTGGAAAAAATTGGCGAGGATACCGTGCTGGCCGCGATCCAGCGGCTACTGGACAGGGCCCAATCGGAAAAACCGGCGATTGCCACCCTGGCCGACAAGGTAGCCAGCTGGTTTGTGGCGGCCTTGCTGCTGGTGGCAGGGGGAGTAGGCTATACCTGGTGGCAGATTAACCCGGATGACGCGTTATGGGTCGTCATTTCCGTACTGGTGGTAACCTGTCCCTGTGCGCTATCACTGGCCACACCCGCGGCGATGACCGCGGCCACCGGCAGCCTGACGCGCCTGGGTGTGCTGACCACCCGTGGCCATGCGCTGGAAACCCTGGCCCGCGCCACCCACATAATCCTGGATAAAACCGGTACCGTGACCACGGGGCATCTTGGCCTGGAGCAGGTTGTTATCCTGGGTGACAAGGATGAGCAAGCCTGTCGCGAGATTGCCTCGGCGCTGGAGCAGGATTCGGAACACCCCATCGGGCAGATGCTGGCGGCCTTGCCCGCGTCCTGCAAAGCCGAGGCGGTCGTGGCGATGCCCGGGATGGGCATCGAAGGCCGGATAAGCGGCCAGCGCTACCGCATCGGCCAGGAGAAATACATCCAGCAATGGCACCCGCAATTTTCCATACAGGAAGCCTCCACCACCAGCCAAATATGGCTGGCCAATGAGCAGCAGGTACTGTGCGTGTTCGAGTTCGCCGATACCCTGCGCAGCGAGGCCCTGGAAGCCATCAGGCAGCTCAATGAGCTCGGTTTGCAGGTTGAATTATTGAGCGGTGACGGTGAAGCCGCCGTGCAACAGGTAGCGCAAACCCTGGGCCTGGAGCACTGGGCGGCACGCCAGACGCCGGAAGGAAAACTCAGGCATGTCAATGCGTTACAACAGCAGGGCGCGATAATCGCCATGGTGGGCGACGGGGTGAATGATGCGCCGGTCCTGGCCGGCGCCCAGGTATCGTTGGCAATGGGGGGCGGCACCCAGCTGGCACAAGCTACCTCGGATATGGTGTTATTATCCCAGCATCTATTGCACTTGCCCGAAGCGGTTAAGCGGGCGAGACAGACCCTGAGGATTATTCGTCAGAACCTGTTGTGGGCCGTTGGCTATAACCTGGTGGCGCTACCATTAGCGGCGATGGGGTTCGTGGCACCCTGGATGGCAGCGATCGGGATGTCAGCCAGTTCATTGATTGTGGTCCTTAATGCATTACGCTTAAATGTAGACAATCAGCAGCAACGCAAAGAGAGGGCGCAACGCGCGCTGACAGGGGTTACATAGCATATGGAAATTTTATTTTTGTTAATACCGCTGGGCCTGGTGTTGCTGGGCGTTGCCATCTGGGGTTTTCTGTGGGCGGTGCGAAGCGGCCAGTTCGATGATCTTGAAGGCCCCGCCCACCGTATCCTGATGGATGATGATGACCCGCGAATCCCGCATCGCGAAAAAAACAAGGATCGCGAGGCGCAAAAGCCGGATGCAGAGTAAATAAGAATTTGCTAAAATTGCGCCCAGTTTATGAATTTTCAAGGCCAATTATTGGCTCAAAATCACAGGTAACCAATGATGAAAGAAATGTTCACTTTCCAGAATTTTCCCATGGTGCTTATCGTGGGGTTGGTAGCATTCGCCTGGTTCAGTTTTTTGTCAGTGCTCCTGGCTGGCTAGACTGAAAACAGCTTTAAAAACTAAAGAAAGCGGCTTGTTAGCCGCTTTTTTTATGTATGACGAAAAATATCGAGTTAGCACTATTTTTTGATAAATTTAATTAAAAAAGATTGATAACTACATGCTTTTACTGACTTTTACTGCTATCTTTAACAGGATCTAACCAACTAATAACAATCATGATTAAAATCACGCATTGGCTCAGTTTTATACTTTTGTTGGCTATCCATGGCCAGGCCTATGCGCTCGACCCGGTACCCGACGTACGGACCGTGATCGATGTGTCGGGCAGTATGAAAAACAATGACCCGGCCAACCTGCGTGCACCGGCACTGAAACTGCTGGTGGAGTTGCTGCCAGCAGGCACCCGGGCCGGGGTGTGGACCTTCGGCCAGTATGTGAATATGAACGTCAAGCATGGCGAGGTAGACGCCAGCTGGAAAGAGCAGGCGCGTGCCGAAGCCGCCAGCATCCATTCACGGGGCCTCTATACCAATATCGAGGACGCCTTGCGCAAGGCCAGTTTTGGCTGGCGCACTCCTGATCCCAGTGCGCAACGCAACCTGATATTGCTGACCGATGGGGTCGTTGATATTTCCGAGGATGAACAGGTCAATGCCCAGTCACGTCAACGCATCATCGAAGAACTGTTGCCGCGCCTGAAAAAAGCACGCGCCAGGGTGCATACCGTGGCGCTATCCAAAGACGCCGATCATGAGTTACTCAAACAAATCTCTTCCTTAACCGGTGGCTGGTACGAGCGGGTTGATAATGCAGCACAGTTACAAAAAGTATTTTTACGCCTGTTCGAAAAATCAACGCCAGTGGATACATTGCCGATCAAGGCCAATAAATTCGATGTCGACAAACAGGTCAGCGATATGACGCTGGTATTGTTTCATTCAAAAGAAGGGCACACGGCAAAAATTATCACCCCGGACAATGAAACCATTTCCCAGGCGAAGCACGATCAGGATGTGCGCTGGCACCAGGAGCAGGGTTATGAACTGGTCACCATCAAGAAACCGCTCGCCGGGCAATGGCAGTTGCAAACCGAGGCCGATCCGGATAACCGGGTCATGGTGGTCACCAACCTGCGCCTGAAGGTGGCCACATTACCGAATAGTCTACTGGCAGGTGATGAGTTACCGATAAAAGCGCACCTTGCCGAGGATGGCAAAAAGATCACGCGCAGTGATTTTCTGTCGCTTGTTGATTTTAATTTGATCCAGGATAAAAGACAGGGAGATACCTTCACAGCCGAGCTACGTGATGATGGTTTGCCGCCTGATGATCTCAAGCAGGATGGTGTTTATACCACCCAGTTAGGCAACAGTTTAACGCCTGGGCAACACATGTTATCAGTACAGGTTGGCGGACCAACCTTTAAACGGGAATTCAGGCACCTGGTACAGGTTTACGATACAGCGGCCGAGTTTGAAATTCGACCAGCCGGTGAAAACGATTTCAACCTGGTGCTGACACCTCGTAGCGATATCCTGCAGCTATCGACGGTTTCGGCGCAGGTAACACTACCTGATGGAAAAGTATCAACGTTTACCCAGGGCGAAAATAATGAGTGGCTTGCCACGGTCTCTGCGGCTTACCAGGGCAAAGACGTGACTATCACGTTGATCGGGACACGGATGGACGATAAACCGTTGAAGCTTGAATTCGAGGAAAAACTGTCTTTAACAGACAGCAAGCAAGCCATCGCCATGTCAGAACAAAAACAACAAGTGGCAGAAGAACAGAGCGGGGCACAACAGCAAGCTGAGCAAGCGTCTAGCGAGCAGGAAGCTGACGACAAGGCCAGTAAGCCTGCAGCAGGTGAGAAAAACAGTGAATTAGAAAAACAGGAAAATGATGAGGACGAGGTTAACCTGGTGTTTATTATGTCCATGACACTGGTCATCAACGTGATATTGATAATTGCAGGTTTTATTGCCTATAAAATCTGGAAAAAACGCAGTAATGCCAGGGACACCGAGGAAGAAAACGAGATGGTATTATGAGTGAGAGCCTGGTCAGTATCCTGGTGATTTTTGCCGAGGTTGGCATTTTACTGGCCATCGCCGTTGGTTTTGTCGTTTATATATTTTTGAAACGTCGTCGCAGCGATCGTGCGCTGGTTGTCAAGCTGGTTAAAAAGTTGAAGGAAAACGAGGCTGTCAGGCGTGAACACCTGCTGGAGATACTCAAGCAGGATTATGAACTGGATGATGAAGAAGCCGAGAAAAAAGCCGATGGCTTACTGGGTTTTGAAAAGCGTATTTATAACCGGGTCACCAAGTTCTTTATCGGAAAAGAGAAGGATAAAATTTCAAATTTTGACAAGGATGTACAGGCGCTGGCACAAGGTTACAGTCTACTGGGTAAGCAGGCTGCCGAAGTGGTCGAGAAAGGGCGGGATAATGAACATATTCTACGCAAGGAAAACCAGGAGCTACGTAAGAAAAACGCCAAGCTGGAGGCTGATCTTGAAGCCTCGATGGAAAGCATGGAAACCATGATGGCTGAATATGCCAACATGTACGAAGGTGGTTCAAAGGAAGGTGAGCAGCGTCTTAAAAATGAAATGTACCAGCTTAAACAGAAACTTCAGAATAAAGACGCGGGCAAGGAAAAGCTGACACCGGAAGACCTGGAAGAAATACCGGACATGGATCCGGAAGACGATGACAAATAAAAAAGCCGCCCTGATAACCAGGGCGGCTTTTTTTACCAGTAACAGCGTACTAGTTATGCCATGGCGTTGCGTAACTTCTTGATAGCGTTGTTTTCCAGCTGACGAATACGTTCCGCGGAAATCTCGTACTTATCAGCCAGGTCATGCAAGGTAGTCTTGTCATCCGTTAACCAGCGACGCTGTACGATGTCACGGCTACGTTCATCCAGGCTATCCAGTGCATGATAAAGACGCTGTTGATTATGATCTTCCCAGTTATCCGCTTCGGCAATACGAGAGGGCTCATAACTGTTATCTTGCAGATAGGCAACCGGTGACGGGTTGTATGATTCACTGTCATCGTCGGCCGGTTCGTCAAAACCAAGATCATGTCCGCTAAGACGTGACTCCATTTCAAATACTTCCTTGGAGGAAACGCCCAAGTCATCGGCGACCGCATTTGCCTCATCCTGGCTCAGCCAGCCAAGGCGTTTCTTGGCACTACGCAGATTAAAGAACAGTTTGCGTTGTGCCTTGGTGGTGGCAACCTTGACGATACGCCAGTTGCGTAAAATAAATTCGTGGATTTCCGCGCGTATCCAGTACACCGCGAAAGAAACCAGGCGCACACCCTGTTCCGGGTCAAAGCGCTTGACGGCTTTCATCAAGCCGATATTGCCTTCCTGGATCAGGTCAGCCTGTGCCAGGCCATAACCGCTATAGCTACGTGCGATATGCATTACAAAGCGCAGGTGTGAAAGCACGAGTTTTTGTGCCGCTTCCAGGTCTTCATGATCCCGCAGGCGCACGGCAAGATCACGCTCTTCCTCTGCACTCAGGATCGGAATATTTCTTACTGCCTGGCTATAGGATTCCAGGCTACCTGTGGCAGCTGCGAGTTGCAGTTCAAGGCT
This sequence comes from Thioalkalispiraceae bacterium, assembly GCA_050116415.1. Lineage (GTDB taxonomy): Bacteria > Pseudomonadota > Gammaproteobacteria > UBA6429 > Thiohalophilaceae > JARRJY01. The sequence goes on along the minus strand of JASFOS010000091.1, from coordinate 2,641 downwards.
TTGAGTCATGCGTTTGGCTCTCCTTAAGTTAGGGCTTAATTCTAGCACTCAAACCCTTAGAGTGCCAACGAGGGGGAAAGTTCCTGTCATGATCTGATAATAAATACAATAAAAACAGTCGCTTAGAAGGTCAGGCCTGTTGGCGAGTGTGGCCCTGGGTGCCCTGCTTGCAACAAACGGCCAGCTGGTTACGGCCATTTTCCTTGGCGTGATAAAGCGCCTTGTCGGCCAGCGCCAGGAAGCGAGTCAGCGGCTCGTTGGGATGATCCTCGGTAGTTGCCAGGCCGATACTGATGGTGATGTCCACTTCGGCGGGTTGCAAATCCTCAACCTCGGCACGCAGTTGTTCGGCTTTGGCCAGCATTTGCTCACGGTCAATATTGGCGATAAGAATACAGAATTCCTCGCCACCAAAGCGCACCACGATGTCGTCAGGGAAGCTGCTGTTGAGCTTGTTGCCCAGTTCGGCCAGTACGTGGTCACCGGTGATGTGGCCCAGGGTATCGTTGATGGCCTTGAAGTGGTCGATGTCGATCAACATGGCCCACACTGGCTGGTTGTGCGAGGCATGGATGAAGTCCTCGCCGTTATCGAGCAGGTAGCGTTTGCTGCGCACACCCGTCAGGCTGTCGGTGGCAGCAATCCAGCGCATCGCCTCGGTTTGCTGTTTTAATGCGTCAAACTGGTGCTTGATCAGCAACAGCGCACGAACCCGCGCCAGCAGGACTTCCTCGATAATCGGCTTGGTGACAAAGTCATTGCCCCCGGCATGAAACACCTCGACCTGGTTTTCATCATTGCCGGTGATCACCAGCACCGGCAGTTCCTGTTGCGAGTAGCGAAAACGGACCCGGATGGCGTGCAGCAGATCGCCACCGGTCATGCTGCCCACCAGGTAAAAATCGGTAATGACCATGTCAAAGGCATCAAACGAATCGGTTTTGTTAACCTGCTTCTCGAGCAGCTTTAGGGCTTCCTCGGCGGAAGTGGTATGGGTCACCTTGAGTCCATGTTTTTCCAGTATCTTGCGTGTCACGGCCGCGGCGGTGCGGCTGTCTTCGACAAACAGGATATGTCCGGCCAGTCCGGAATTGCGCTGGATAAAGGACTTGATGAAGCTGCCAAACGCCTTGTAGCCCTTGGACTTGTCGAAGTAATCCGTGACCCCCGCTTCAAACCCTTCCCGTAACAGGCGGGAGTCGGCATCACCGGATACCACGATGATTGGCGTGTAATTATGAATATTGGAGTCACGGATCTGGCGGCTCAGGGCCAGGCCATCCATGTCAGATAACAGTAACGCCGTGGTGATCAGGTCAAATTTCTGCTCGGCAAGCAAGGCCAGTGCTTCTTCACCGGATTTGCAGGTTACCACCTCGGAATGATCAATCTCGTCACGCAAAATACGTGCGAGTATTTCCCGGGTGACGGTCGAGCCGTCGATAACCATGATACGTGTAGTTTCAGACATAGCTTACTTGAGCATTTATAGTTGTTGTCTCAGGTTATCGGCACAAGCGCGAAAACCTGAAGCCAGTAAGCTTACTTTTTGTGAAGATAAGTCAGCGCGGTTCGATGTCGCGCAGGTGGCGTCCCACCGCCAGCCACGAGCCGGCGAGCCCCAGCAGGATGCTGGCGAGCAACAGCAGCATGCCGGTGGCAAAACTGATATTGGCCAGGCTGAAATCACCCTGGTACAGGCTGGTCAGTTGTTCAACAGGCCCATTGAGCAGCAGCAAGGACAAGCTTACCAGTAACAGTGCGATGAAGCCGCCGAATAAACCATACCAGAAACCAGTATACAGGAAGGGGCGGCGAATAAAGGCATTGGTGCCGCCGATCAGCTTGGTGACAATGATCTCGTCGCGCCGGTTTTGAATCGCCAGGCGGATGGTATTGCCGACCACCAGCAACACGGCCAGCGCCAGCATGATCGAGAGTAGCACCACGCCACGGCGCACAATATCAATGATCGCGTACAGACGTTTGATCCATTGTTCATCACGCTGGGCGATGTCGACACCTTTTAAACGTTGCAGCTTGTCGATTAACTGGCCGCCGGTGTTTTTTTCATCCAGGCTAGTGCGTGGCTGGACAAGTAGCACCGAGGGCAACGGGTTATGCTGCAGGGCCTTCAGGGCATCGCCAAAGCCGGACAGGCGTTGGAACTCATCCAGTGCCTGTTGCTTTGAAATGTAGCTCACTTTTTCAACTTCAGGAAAACGGCTGATCTGTTTTTGCAGGTCACGGGCACGCTGCTCGCTGGTCTCGGTTTTCAGGAATACCGAGATCTGCGTGGTGCGGTCCCATTCGCCACTTAGCTGCTGGATGTTTTTCAGCACTACGTGCAGGCCGGTGGGTAACGCCAGCGCGATGCCAATCACTGCCGCGGTCATGAACAAGGAAAAAGGGTGGCGTATCAGTTGCCCCAGGCTGTAGAAGAACACCTGCAGGTGGCGCAGCAGGTAGGTCCTGAGCAAGGTGAGCAGGCTGAAACGCAGCGCACGTCGTGGATGACCGGTTTTCATAGTTCCATTCCTTGTGCAATGCCCTGCTTGCTGTCTTTAACCAGCTGTCCCTGTTTCAGCTCCAGGATGCGATGCGACATACGTGAAATCATCTCCAGGTCATGGGTGGCCAC
>JASFOS010000090.1:0-9002 GCA_050116415.1 Thioalkalispiraceae bacterium | reverse complement strand
GTGACCTTGTCCAGGTTGTTGAACACGCCCAGGGCCAACTGCGAGGCACCGCTGGCACTTAGGCCATCATGATCATCCGCGGCCAGGTATTGCAGGCGCACATCAGTCGCATTGCTGATGGCATAGGCCGCGTTCACACCAAACGCATCACGGTTATAGACCTCGTCGTCACTATCGGTGGTCTCGTAAATGGCGCCCAACGTCAGCTGGTCCATTTTATAACGTGCAGTCAGGCGCAGGTTGTCCACTTCCTCGGCGCTGTTTTCAGGATCCAGAGACCAGTTCTCGATCGCGGCGGCCAGCGTCAACATATCGGCCTGGTAAGTGAGCGAGACACTGGTCAGGTCGGTATCATTATCATCCACGCTACCACTGACCTCGCTGTCAGGATTGCTCGCCGAATACATGGCCTGTAGTTCCAGCGCATTGAACTGGTTGATATACAGGATGGCGTTATCGGCACGATCATTAAGCTTGTTGCCATATCCAGAATAGGCACCAAGGATAGCGCGCCGATCACCGGCCGTATCGCTGAACATGCCCCAGCGTGAACCCACCGTTTTCGACGGCGTGTCATGGTGGCCAACACGCACTTCGCCCAGGTTGCCTTTTAGACCCAGGAAGCTGTTACGCGTGGCAAACTCGCCGCCACCCTCTTCCACGTCCACCCCCTGTTCATACTGCCACTTGAGGGTCGTGTTTTCATTGATGGCGTGCTGCCCCTTGAAGCCGATACGGCTTGAATTATTGGAAACGCTGGTCTGACTGTCTTCACCGCTGGCATCCGGGTCGCTGAAATCCAGGGACAGGTGGACCTTGCCATACAGTTCCAGCTTTTTGCCGATCAACTCGACAGCCGGGCTGGTGGCCGGTAGTGCACAAAACATCATTGCACTGATGAGTAATGGTGATTTATTCATTTTATTGCTCCTGATAGGCTTGAATTTTAAGATAATAGTAATCATTCTCATTTAGATTTGCAATTATGGATTTGTACAACAGATTTTGATAATATTCAGCAAGTATATAACCAATTGATTTTTCTGCCATGTTCAGGTCGTTTACATAAATGAGTAGTTTGCTCGAAATCAAAAACCTTACCTGCCAGCACCGCGGCCTGACGGTGGTCGATGATTTGTCCTTACACGTTAACCAGGGCGATATTCTGTGCCTGCTTGGGCCCAGCGGTTGCGGCAAAACCACCGTGCTGCGCGCTATCGCCGGTTTTCAACCGGTGTTCACGGGGGAAATCTTTCTGCGTGAGGAACGTGTCTCCTACCCAGGCTACACCAAGGCGCCGGAAAAAAGAAAAATCGGCATGGTGTTCCAGGATTATGCGCTGTTTCCGCACATGAACGTGTGCTGCAACATCAGTTTCGGTTTACGCCACCTGCCGGAGCAGCAGCGCAAGCAAACTGCCGACCAGATGCTTGATATCGTTGGCCTGACCGGTTTTGGCGAACGCTACGTGCATGAGCTCTCCGGTGGTCAGCAACAACGCGTAGCACTGGCCCGTGCGCTGGCACCGAAGCCGGACCTGATTTTACTCGACGAGCCCTTCTCCAATCTTGACGTGGACATGCGTGAACGACTCAGCAACGAGGTTCGCCAGATCCTTAAAGACCAGGGTATTACCGGCATCCTGGTGACCCATGATCAACATGAAGCCTTTGCCGTGGGCGATCAGATCGCGGTAATGAATGAAGGTAAATTACTGCAACGTGACACGGCCTATAATCTTTATCACTCTCCCGATGATCGTTTTGTTGCCGACTTTATCGGCCAGGGGGTCTTCATTCGCGGAACCCTGACCTCGCCGGACGCGGTGGAAACGCCGATCGGTACCATCCACGGTGATCGCGCCTATGATTTTCCGCTTCATAGCGAGGTCGAATTATTAATTCGCCCGGATGATATCGTGCCTGATGAGGAAGGTGAACTGCAGGCCCAGGTGATCCATAAAGCCTTCAAAGGCGCTGAAATACTTTATAGCCTGCGCCTCACCACTGGCCACGAGGTGCTGTCATTATTCCCCAGTCATCACGACCACGAGATCGGCGAAACCGTGAATATCCGCCTGGCCCCGGATCACATGGTGGCATTTCCTGTCAGCCAGCCTGGCTGACTGTTAAAATTTTTTCTGCTCTGTTATTGTTTTGCTATAAATTCTGAGTATTTGTGACAAAACACGCAGCCCGGCAGTGCGGCACAAGATTACAATACCTGAAATCCTATAAATAATAAGAAACGGGGAATAGTGGGTAACGTCGTGAAAAAAATCAAAATTCTATTATTAGTTTTACTTCTTCCCGGTCTCGCCATGGCACAGGAATACACCTATGTCGGTGATCATCTCGTTATTACTATTCGTGCCGGCAAAGGCACCCAGTACCAGATCATCGATACCGCGCCCAGTGGTGAAAAACTGGAAGTCCTGGAACGTACCGATGAGGGTTATACCTTCATCCGCACCGAAGATGGCGTCGAAGGCTGGGTGCGTACCCAGTACCTGAGCGATGAACCCATCGCCCGGGAACTTCTCGCGGCAGCGCAAGCCCGCCTGGACAAGGTACTCGAACAGAACAAGAAACTTAAGGCTGAACTTGACAGCCTGAGCCAGAGTTCAGGATCACTGCAAAAAGATCGCCAGGCCCTCGCCAGTGAAAATAGCAAAATGGAAAAAGAGATTGCGCGTTTGAAAGAAATTGCCGCGCGTCCTATCCAGCTTGATAACGAAAACCGCAAACTGCAGCAGGCCAACGTTTCCCTGGAAAAACAGCTGCAACTCATCAGCCAGGAAAACCAGGTCCTCAAGGATCGCTCACAACGTGAATGGTTCATCACCGGCGCACTGGTGTTACTGGGTGGCCTGATCCTGGGCCTGATCATTCCCAGGATCCGCTGGAAAAAACGCAGCAGCTGGTGATCCCCGCCCCTTGCAGCATCGTGTAGCACCTTAACAGGCTGCTGCACGCTGTTGTTTTTACATGATTTTTCCGATCAAGCCTGTCATACTTAGGTCAAACAACAATACCTGGCACAATCATGGCAGCGAACGATTCACAACAAACCGAATTTGTCCATTGGTTCCGCGATTCATCGCCCTATATCAACGCGTTTCGTAATCGTACCTTCGTGATTACCTTCGGTGGGGAAATGCTCACCGACGCCCAGTTCTCACAGCTGGTCAAGGACCTGGTGCTGCTCAACAGCCTCGGGGTTCGCCTGGTGCTGGTGCATGGCGCACGCCCGCAGATCGAGAAAAGCCTCAAGGCCAGGAAGGCGGAGTTAAAATACGTCAACGGCCTGCGGGTCACGGACGATGAAGCGCTGCTCTGTGTCAAGCAGGCTGCCGGCCAGGTCAGGGTCGATATCGAGGCACAGCTTTCCATGGGCGTGACCAATGCCCCCGGACATCATGCCCAGATCCGCGTGGTATCCGGCAACTTTGTCACCGCACAACCGCTCGGCATTCGCGACGGCGTGGATTATTGTCACACCGGCGAAGTCCGGCGGGTTGACGTCGAGGCCATCCATAACCAGCTGGATGAAAATGCCATCGTGCTGCTTTCACCGATCGGTTATTCACCCACCGGGGAAAGCTTTAACCTGAGCGCCGAGGATGTGGCCACGGCCGCCGCCATCCAGCTGGGCGCTGATAAACTGATCCAGCTGATCAACGACAAGGGTATTGTCGATAATCGCAAGCGCCTGCTCAGGGAACTGACCCTGCAGGAAGCCGAAGCACTGCTCAACAAAAAGAACAAGCTCAACGACAGCCAGCAACACAGCCTGGCCAGTGCCATCCGTGCCTGCAGGCAGGATGTCCCGCGCAGCCATATCATCGACCGGCACATCGATGGTGGCCTGTTACTGGAACTGTTTACCCGCAACGGTTGTGGCACGCTGGTGACCACCGACCGCTTCGAGGAAACCCGCCAGGCCAATATTGATGACATCGGCGGCCTGCTGGAACTGATCCAGCCACTGGAAAATGAAGATATCCTGGTACGGCGTTCACGTGAAAAACTTGAAACCGAGATCGATCATTTCACGGTGATGGAGCGGGACGGCATGATCGTCGGCTGCGCCGCCTTATACCCGTTCATCGACGAGCACTTCGCTGAACTGGCCTGCCTAGCGGTGCACCCCGATTACCGTGACCAGAGGCGTGGCGATACCCTGCTGGAATTCCTCGAGCGCAAGTGCAAGCAACTGGGCATCACCCACCTGTTCGTGCTGACCACGCGCACCGCGCACTGGTTCCGGGAACGCGGCTTCATGCCAACCGACATAAAAACGTTGCCGATGAAAAAACGTTCCCTGTATAACTATCAAAGACAATCCAAGGTTTTTGTCAAAGAACTTTAAAATTCTAGAGTGGTATGGCAGTGAATTCTCATAACACCGACTTATGCCGGCCGTTTTTAAAATGGGCCGGCAACAAGTTCCGGATCATGAACCAGATACACAAGCTGCTGCCCGCTGACGGCAAACGCCTGATTGAACCTTTTGCCGGCTCAGCCGCGGTGTTTCTCAATACCAATTACGCGCGCTACCTGGTATGTGATACCAACCCGGACCTGATCAACCTGTACAACACCCTGAAAAAAGAAGGCCCGGATTTCATCCGTTACTGCAAACGTTACTTCACCGAGAAAAACAACAGCGCGGAAAAATATTACTACTACCGCGAGCAGTTCAACCAGACCTCGGATATTCGCAAACGCAGCGCGCTGTTCGTCTACCTCAACCGTCATGGCTATAACGGCCTGTGCCGTTACAATGCCAGCGGTGGTTTTAACGTGCCGTTTGGCCGTTACCAGCGACCCTACTTTCCCGAAAAGGAAATGCTGTTCTTCCACCGTAAAGCCAAACGTGCGTCATTCAAGGTGGCCAGTTTTGAAAACATCATGCGCAAGGCCAGACAGGGGGACGTGATTTACTGCGACCCACCCTATGTACCGCTGTCCCTATCCGCCAACTTCACCTCTTATAGCGCCGGGGGGTTTTCCATGCAGCAACAGCAACAACTGGCGGAACTGGCCCAGCAAGCCTCGCAACGCGGCATCCCGGTGCTGATATCCAACCATAAAACTCCTGATACCGATCAGATTTACCAGGCCGCGCAACGCCACGAATATTTTACAGTACGCCGCTACATCAGCTGCAACGGCAACAAGCGCAACAATGCCGGCGAAGTGCTGGCCCTGTTTCAATGACTTGCAGCCAATAAACCGACCTTCCCTTTCATCACCGTATTTCACCTGCACTGTCTGTTACAAAAAATCCTCTAAAGTTGCCATTTGGCTTGCCGATAACCTACTGGACAGGGAGCTAAAAAGGGACAGTAGGGAGTAAACGCAATAAAAACAATGAGTTATTACTGTGACCAAAGAAACGATTCTAGTTATACAGGAAAACAAGAAATCCGCGTATCTACTTGATTTCCTGCTATCACGCGAAGGTTATGAAGTTATTGCCACCACTGGATGTTACGAAGCCGAAACCCTGATGGGTAAAATACAGCCCCCTAAACTCATCATCCTGGATGCCGCTTTATCCAGCGCCAACAATAACAAGATGATTGCCTTGATCAAGCAAAAGCCGGACTGGTTAAACACCCCGGTGTTGCTGTTAACCAGTCACTATAACCATTCGCAGATCAATTCCGCGCTCAATGCCGGTGCCAGTGATTTTATCGTCGAGCCTTTTTCACATAGCGAGCTGTTAACGCATATCGAGCGGCATTCGCTTTACATGCATTAAACGCTGACATTGAATGCAGTTTTCACCTGCGTCTTCAAGCCGCAGGAATCATGGCTTCGGGAAATCCTTTAAACAGCACTTGCCAGAAGGATTACGTGCTTCACACGCACACATATTCTCCCTGGTTTTCTCAATTACAAAATTTCTGGCGCCTGGCTGAGTCGCAGCTTTATCAACAGTTACACCGAAGCAATAACACACAAGGGCATCACCTGTTTTCTCTTTAATTCCAACAGATGTCCTTAACGCTGATTTCTCGATGATTGAATTATCTTTTCCGAAATACACCACGTTACAATCGGGATCATCACAGAAAAAATAGCTTTGCTTCTTGCCTTTCCAGTCCCACGGTTCGTTAATGTGATGCATAATTGTTTTTTCTGAAACTTCTCTGTATTCCTTGCCATTAACAGGACATTGGTGTTTCTTGTTTAGATTACCTGCTGCACAAGAATTTGAATAACAATCAGACATAATCTTGATCCGGTGTTTTCACATGTATCTGCTTCAGGTCGAAAGCAGTCATGCATTCTAGATTTCACTATCCGGTGGTACCACCTTCAACACTTCTTCAACCGTGGTCTGCCCCATGGCAATTTTCTGTGCCCCGGAAATTCTTAACTGGGTCATGCCTTCCTTGATCGCCAGCTGGCGGATCTCGGTGGCGTCGCTTTCCGGTTTGATGGCGGCACGCAAGCTGGGGGTCATGGTGAGCATTTCGTAAATGCCGGTGCGTCCCATGTAACCGGTGTTACGGCATTCATCGCAACCGACCGGTTTGAAGAAACGTCCCTTGCCGCTCATCTTCCACGGCCTGGTAAGTGCTTTCCAGACATCCGGGTCCATCTCGGTGGGTTGTTTGCAATAGGGACACAGGGTACGGGTCAGGCGTTGCGCCAGTACACCGAGCAGGGTGGCATTAATGAGATAGGCCGGTACGCCGATCTCGCGTAAACGAGGAATCGCCGAAGCGGCGTCGTTGGTGTGCAGGGTGGATAACACCAGGTGCCCGGTCAGGGCCGCCTGGATCGCCATCTCGGCGGTTTCCTTGTCACGGATCTCGCCGACCATGATGATGTCAGGATCCTGGCGTAACAGGGTGCGGATACCCGCTGCAAAGTCGACACCAATGTTGTGCTGCACCTGCATCTGGTTGAACTTGTCTTCCACCATCTCGATGGGATCTTCAACGGTACAGACGTTGTTTTCCGAGTTGGCCAGTTGCTTGAGCGTTGAGTACAGCGTGGTGGTTTTACCGGAACCGGTGGGCCCGGTGACCAGGATAATGCCATGCGGGTGGCTGACCATCTGGTTCCAGCCATTGATGTCCTTGTCGCTGAATCCGAGTGCGACGAAATCCTTGACCAGCACTTCCGGGTCGAAAATACGTAACACCAGTTTCTCACCGAACGCGGTGGGCATGGTTGACAGGCGTAACTCGATCTCGAAGCCGTCCGGCATCTTGGTCTTGATACGGCCATCCTGGGGACGGCGTTTTTCCACCACGTCCATGCGCCCCAGCACCTTGATGCGGCTGGTGACCGCGTTCATTACCGGCATCGGCATTTCATAGACGAAGTGCAACACGCCGTCGATACGGAACCGGATGCGACCTTTATCGCGCCGCGGTTCCATATGAATATCCGAGGCACGTTGATCGAACGCGTACTGCAACAACCAGTCAACGATCTGCACCACGTCCTGGTCATTGGCATCCAGTTGCCCGGTCTTGCCCAGTTCAATCAGTTGTTCGAAGTTGGTAATGCCGGGCAGGTTGTCACCCTTGTCATTGGTGGCGCGACGTATCGAGTGGCTGACACTGTAAAACTCGCCCAGGTAGCGGGCGATGTCCAGCGGGTTAGCCACTACCCGCTCAATCGCCATTCCAGTGATATGCGCCAGTTCTTTTTCCCAGCTGCGCATGAATGGTTCCGCGGTGGCAATGATGACTTTCTTGTCATCCACCCTGACCGGCAGGATCTTGTGACTGCTGGCATAGGCAAACGAGGTCACCCCGGTCACCGCGGTAACGTCCACCTTTAACGGGTCAATCCGGAAATACGGTAACTGCACATAATCGGCCAGCCACTGGGTCAGGCTTTCCATGTCCAGCACCTTGCCTTCACGTTTCAGATCCGGCCATTCCTGCTGGGAAATGATCACCAGTGGGTGAATTTCCAGCGAGCTGCGCGCGGGGATCAGAAACTGTTCCGCCAGTTCCTTTTCCAGGCGCCCTTCGGCGACCAGCGCATCCAGTATTTCTTTCATACTGATATGGCGATCGGTTTTTGATATGACTGCTTGTTGATTCATTATTTACCTGCTCGCACCAGGCCACCCATGCCGTATCCTTCGAGGATCGAGTTGAGGTACTGGCGAATAGTATGGACATCTTCCATTAACAATACTTCGCTGAGGATTTCACTGGCCCGTTCGCGGGTCATGTTGCGTATCACCCATTTCACGCGCGGCAGGCTGGAGACACTCATGCTCAGGCTGTCCATGCCCATGCCCAGCAACAGGATCGCCGCGGCCGGGTCACCGGCCATTTCACCACAAACACTGACCGGTTTACTGTGCACCCGTGCACTTTCCACCACTTGCAACATGGCGCGAATCACCGCCGGGTGCATGGAATCATACAAATCCGCCACGCGCGGGTTGTTACGGTCCACCGCCAGCAGGTACTGGGTCAAGTCATTGGTACCGATGGAAAGATAATCAACGCGGCGCGCCAGGCTGCCGGCCTGGTAAACCGCGGATGGCACTTCGATCATCACTCCCACCTTGGGCATGAGCACGTCTTCGCCCTCCTCGAGGATTTCCGCGTAGGCCTGGTGGATCAAGCCCAGCGCATCGTTCAGTTCGGCCACGTCACTGATCATCGGCAACAGGATATTGAGGTTGTTCAGGCCCACGCTGGCACGGATCATGGCACGCACCTGGACCAGGAAAATTTCCGGGTGGTCCAGGGTGATACGAATACCTCGCCAGCCAAGGAACGGGTTTTCCTCGGTGATGGGGAAATACGGCAAGGCCTTGTCCCCGCCCACGTCCAGGGTGCGCAGGATCACCGGCTTGGGCGCAAAGCTTTCCAGTACCTGGCGATAGATCTGGCGCTGTTCCTCTTCACCGGGAAAACGCTGACGAATCATGAACGGGAACTCGGTCCGGTACAAGCCCACGCCTTCCGCACCACTCTCATGGGCCGGGCTGATGTCTGACAACAAGCC
>JASFOS010000089.1:0-9168 GCA_050116415.1 Thioalkalispiraceae bacterium | reverse complement strand
TACCCCCTTGCCCAAAATGCAACTCCGAATACACCTACGAAGACGGCAACATGTATGTCTGCCCCGAATGTGGCCACGAATGGTCACAAGACGCCGCCGCCGAAAGCAGCAACGAAGCTGAAGTGAAAGACGCCAACGGCAACCCGCTGCATGACGGTGACACCGTCAGCGTGATCAAGGACCTCAAAGTCAAAGGCTCCTCCTCCGTGGTCAAGGTCGGCACCAAGGTCAAGAACATTCGCCTGTGCGAAGGCGACCATAATATCGACTGCAAGATCGATGGCATTGGCGCGATGAAGTTGAAATCGGAATTTGTGAAGAAGGTTTAATCTTTCGTCCGCGACTTCGTCGCTTCGACGAGTGCCTTGCACCGTTCTCGCACATCCCTGTGCTAGACGGTGTTAGTACATCCTGTACGTCATGTTTCGGCAAAAGGCACCAAAACCATTGCCCCTGGTGTCACGTCGCGCAAGGTTGTCCCAACCCTTGCGGCGATTCCCTCACTGCTCTAGAAAAATCCGCGTTCGCAAACTCGCTGATTTGCTGCACCTCCATTTTATTTCGGTTAGCAACTCTGGCTCGAACAAGGGCTCACTTGCTTCGGATTTTCCTTTGCGCGGCTCGGCTGGGACACAAAGGGGCGAAAAACCCACTCGAATAAACTTTGTGCTATCTATTTAACAGGGAATCATCTAAGCGGCCTTTACCCGTTAGACGATGCCGAGTCCCGCAGAGACAAACAGGATCATAGCGAGCGCATGTTCGAGGGCGGCTCGATGCGGAGCATAGCCCGAGTTCGCGAGTGCTTGTTTGACTTGAGGAACGAGGGTATCTGTTTAATTAATGCTAATTAATTAAACGGACAAGTCTCCGGGTGTCCTTTTCTTTCGTCTATTTCTTTTGGACAAGCAAAAGAAATAGACCTGCCGCCGGCCAGCGCCGGCTGTAAATATTCACAGAGACGAAGTCGCAGACGAAATAACAACATCACCACATACTAATTCATACTTCATGCACTTTTATTTATTGATATAGTCCCGTAATATTTGGTTATGTAGTTGTTTTAAAAAAAAACGGATTTTTATTAACCCCTAAATGTCGTTTTTTAATCGGACATTTAGGGGTTCTAATTATAGTTGGTCGAATATGAAAATAATCTTTGCATCAATTTTCATTCTTACTAGCATTATTTTAAATAATGCCGAGGCCGAAGGGATATGTGCGACAGAACAGTGTGAAAAAGCGGAAAAAATTCATGAGCTACCAGCCGACGTCAAAGCATTTGTAGAAACTAGAGACGGGTGTGACTATTTTCGAAGCGAACCATGGCCCGAAGGAGACAACCCGCACTCAAAGGATCGGCGGCAATTTATTCTAAGAAACCTTAAAGAAACCTGTACTGGTACAGATATAAAATTGAGAGAGTTGCGTAACAAATATCACGACAATCATCTTTTGAATAACTTTTTAAAAGGTTATGAGGACCGCATTGAACAAAAGTGAACAACCGCCCAACAAGGTACTCCAGGCGACGCCAAAATACGGCGCGCCTGAGTTTAGACGTTACCCCTCCAAACTCCTGTTCACCACCTCAAACACATCCTTCGATACCGTTTCCTGGCTCTTGATCCGTTCCAGTTGCGCTTTCATCAATCCCTGGCGTGACTCATCGTAACGACGCCACTGGACCATGGCCTGCACCAGGCGCGCGGCGATCTGCGGGTTCTTCTGGTCGAGTTCGATGACGTTGTCGGCGAGGAACTTGTAACCGCTGCCGTCGGCGGCGTGGAACTGCACGATGTTGCCCATGCAGAAGCGGCCGATCAGCGAGCGTACCTTGTTGGGGTTGCTCATGGAGAAGGCTTCGTGCTGCATCAGTTGCTTGACGTTATCCAGGGTGTTGGCGATTGCCGAGGTGGCCTGGATGCTGAGCCATTTTTCCACCACCTGGTTGTCGTGTTTCCATTCCCCGTAGAAGGTTTCCAGCGCATGCAAGCGTTCGGGTATCGCGTGGTTGGATAACACCGCCAGCGCGGCGAACTGATCGGTCATGTTGTTGGCCCTGGCAAACTGGCGCGCGCACAGGTCGATGGCTTCCTCGGTCTCGGTGCGCATCAGGTAACTGAGGCAGAGGTTTTTCAGCGAGCGTTGCGCCATGGCCTCGGCATTGAACTGGTATTCGTTGTCAGACACGTTACTCAGGTAGACGCTGAGCCAGTCGGGATAAAGTGCCCGGGCCAGGTTGTCGGCGACGAATTCACGTACCTGGTGGATGGCGTCCACATCGACCACCTCACACTGGTCGGCGATATAACTTTCCGAGGGCAGGCGTAATGCCTGGGCGCGGAAGGCTTTGTCCAGTGATTCGTCCAGCAAGGTGGCGCGGCAGGCGTCGATGAAACGTTCGTCCAGCTGGATTTCATTGCCCTGCTGCACGTTGCGGATCATGCGTAACAGCAGGTTGAGGGCCAGTTGTTGCCCGGCATCCCAGCGGTTGAAGGGATCGCTGTCGTTGGCAAACAGGAACGCCAGCTCGTCATCGCTGCGCGGCGTGGTGAACTTGACCGGCGCGGAGAAACCGCGGCCAATGGACACATGCGGCGCACTGTCGACGTTAACGAATTTGAAGCTTTGTTGTGGCTGGCTGAGTGACAGCACGCGGGTGGTAACCGGGTCATGCGACTCGCCTTCCATATATAAAGGTATATCGGTGCCCTGTTCGCTGACCAGGCCCACGGCCACCGGGATCAGGAATGGTTGCTTGTCGTGCTGCCCGGGGGTGTCCGGGCAGGATTGCTTCAAGGTCAGCTCAAACGTTTTATTGGCCGGATCATAGTCACCCGTGAATTCAATTTCCGGGGTGCCGGCCTGGTTGTACCAGTGCTGGAACTGGCTGAGATCAATACCGTTGGCATCCTCGATGGCTTTGACAAAGTCTTCGGTGGTCACCGCCTGGCCGTCATGGCGGCTGAAGTACAGGTCAGTGCCCTTGCGGAAGCCTGGCCAGCCGACCAGGGTTTGTAACATGCGCACCACTTCGGCGCCCTTGTTATACACGGTGACGGTGTAGAAGTTACTGATCTCCATGTAATGATCGGGACGGATCGGGTGCGCCATCGGCCCGGCATCCTGGGCAAACTGGTGGGTGCGCAGCACGTTGACGTCGTCGATGCGTTTTACCGCGCGCGAATTCAAATCAGAGGAAAACTCTTCGTCGCGGAACACGGTGAAACCTTCTTTCAGGCTTAACTGGAACCAGTCGCGGCAGGTAACGCGGTTGCCGGACCAGTTATGAAAGTATTCATGGCCGATGATGCTCTGGATGTTGTAGTAATCGGCATCGGTGGCGGTGTCGGGGCTGGCCAGCACGCACGAGGCATTGAAGATGTTCAGGCCCTTGTTTTCCATGGCGCCCATGTTGAAGTCGTTGACCGCGACGATCATGAAGATATCCAGGTCGTACTCACGGCCGAAGCGTTCCTCGTCCCAGCGCATGGATTGCTTGAGGCTGTGCATGGCATGCTCGGTCTTGTGGGCGTTTTCCGGGTCGACGTACACGCGCAGTTCCACTTCGCGACCGCCTTGGGTGGTGAAGCTGTCTTTATGGCAATGCAGTTGCCCGGCCACCAGCGCGAACAGGTAACTGGGTTTTAAACTGGGGTCCTGCCACTTCGCCCAGTGACGCCCGTCATCCAGTTCACCGTGTTCCACCAGGTTACCGTTGGCAAGCAAATCAGGGTAGCTTTGCTTGTCGGCGGTGAGGGTCACGGTATAGCGCGACATCACGTCGGGGCGGTCCGGGAAAAAGGTAATACGACGAAACCCCTGTGCCTCGCACTGGGTACATAGCAGGTTGCCGGAATGATACAGGCCTTCCAGCGCGGTGTTGGCCGCCGGGTGGATCAGGGTTTCCACTTCCAGTATGAAACTGTCGGCCAGCTTTTCGATGGTCAGTGTTTCATCCGTGAGTTGATAGTCTTTTGCTTTCAGCAACTGGCCATCGATCCTGACACTGAGCAGTTCCAGTTCATCACCGTCCAGCACCAGCGGCGCGTTCTGGTTGCGCGCCTCCGGGTTACGTTGCAGCTGTAAACGTGAACGTACCCTGGTGTCCTGCTCGGCCAGCTCGAACCACAGCTCCACATCGCTGATCAGGAAATCGGGAACCTGGTATTCCTTCAGGTAAATGGTTCTGGGCGTTGAACTGTCACTGCGCACACTATCAAGCATGATGTTTCCTTCGAGCGTCGGTAATGAAAGGGAAATGCACCCTGCAAATGCAGGGTTTATTGTTCACGTTTTAGCTGGGCTAATAGTAAAACACTAACCCCTAAGATGGGAGTATAAAACGGACAATTCAAGCGAGGGAAAGCGTGGCCTTTTTCAGGGCCAGTCGGAATAGAAGCGGCGATACTTCAACACCTTCTTCACGTAGTTCTGGGTTTCCTTGTAGGGTGGCACGCCACGGTACTTGGCCACCGCGCGTTCACCGGCATTATAGGCGGCCAGCGCCAGGGTCAGGCTGTTGCCGTAGCGTTTGATCAGCTGGCTCAGGTACTTGGTGCCGGCATTGATGTTCTGGCGCGGGTTATACATGTCGGTCACGCCAAGCTGCTCGGCCGTTTGCGGCATCAGCTGCATCAGCCCGGAGGCGCCCTTGTGCGAGGTGGCGAGCGGGTTGAAATAGGACTCGGTGTGAATTACCGCCTTGACCAGGGCGGCATCCACGTTATGGCGGCTGGCGGCCTGGTGAATCAGGGGTTCGAAGCGCATGTAATTGAAGGCCGGCGCCTGCCAGTTATCGTTCTTCTTGGCGGCCAGCTTGCCCAGTCGCTGCACGTTGCGGCTGTAGGTGACCAGCTTGTAGTCATCGTGGTCCTGCTTGCGATCGGAGACCAGCCGGCTACCGTCGGGTAGTTGGTACAGGTAATAGCCCGCCTGGACCGGGGCTGTTGCCCCCAGGCCTAGCGCCAGTCCGCCAAAGATGAAAAGTTTGAACCTGTTCACAGTTTTATCCTCTTTGCCTAGATATCGGACAAAGCGAACAGGATTTTAATTTTTTTCGGGGGCGATCAGCCCTGCTTGGGGGTCAGCAGGTAGACGGATTCCAGCAATTCACGCAGGCCCTTTTCACGAAAACGGTCGTTATTAGCAAGCACGTCACAGGAGCACAGTTTGCGGTGCTGGAAACGGAAGCGGTACAGGTCCTGCACCTCGTCTTCCGATACCGCGAAGGGGGGACCCTGCATGCAGTTCTGGTCATAGTTGAGGCTGACCAGCAGGGTGGGAACCCCTTTGCTGAACAGTTGCTGGATATGATCGGCATATTGCTGGCGCATATCACGCGGCAACGCCACCAGCGAAGCCCGGTCATACACCGCGTCGATGTCGCAGACCATCTCGCTGCTCAGCGCGAAAAAATCACCACAGTAAATACGGATATCTCCCGACTGCCAGACCTCGAAATCGCCATCACGGGATTTTTCCGGCACCAGGCCGTTATCGTCAAAAAAGCGTTCCACGGCCACCGGGCTGATTTCCACGCCCATGACCTGGTAACCCTGGCCGGCCAGCCACAGCATGTCGAGACTTTTACCGCACAGCGGTACCAGCACCTGCTGTCCCGGCTGGATATCCAGCACCGGCCAGTATTTCTGCAAATAGGGATTCACATCATCCAGATGAAAACCGACCAGGTCATTTTCCCAGCGGTTGTGCCAATAGGCTGCTTCCATGTCGTACCTCAAAACTTCACGTACTTTGAAAAGGGGCGCATTTTACCCTTCCCGCCCCCTGACGTATACGGCTTTTCCCAGTAAAATGCGCAAATGATGACTGATTTACGAGGCGAATAACCATGACAACCGTGGCAGATAACGAGCAATTTTCCATTGATGCGCTGGAACTGGGCCCGATGGAGAATTTCATCTACCTGATTACGGACAAGAAAACCGGCCACGCCGCGGTGGTCGACCCGGCCTGGGACGTGCCGGAAATCCTCAAGCTGGCCGAGCAGAAAGGCGTCACCATTACCGATATCCTGCTCACCCACAGTCACCACGATCATATTAACGGCATCGAGGCGATCCTGGAAAAATACGATGCGCAACTGCACCTGCTGAAAGAGGAAGCCCGGTTCTGGGGCAAACACCTGGACCTGCCTACCCTGCACCACGGCGGGGATCGCATTCAACTGGGCAAGAGTGAGATCGAAATTTTACACACCCCGGGCCATACCCCCGGATCGGCCTGTTACCACATTGATGATCAACTGATCACCGGTGACACCATGTTTGTCTGGGGCTGCGGGCGCTGTGACCTGAGCGGCGGTGATCCCAACCAGATGTACGACACCCTGAAAAAACTCGCCACCCTGCCGGAGCAAACCGTCACCCTGCCCGGCCATAACTACTCGGACCAGACCACCGCCACCCTGCATGAACAATGTGAAGGCAACCCGTTCCTGCACTTTCATGACAAGGACAAGTTTGTCGAATACCGCATGCACCTGCACGACAAGGTTCGCCACAGTCCTTACCATGCCGAGCTGAAGAAAAACGGCTAACCGCCCCCCCATACGGGGGATGTTGAGCCACGGCTGAACCCTTACAGTTTGCCGGGTACACAGAATCATCTTGTAACAAAAAAGGAGGGTCCAATTATGCACGCTGTAAAACACCTGTTAGTTGTTATTGCCACGGTGTTAGTGGCAGGCTGTCAATCGATGTCAGTGAAAAGCAATAACCCGGACATGCCCGCCAATGCCTACCTTGAAGGTAACGGTGCCTCGGTGGGTATCGTGCTGTGTCACGGGCGTGGGCAATACCCGACCTGGCTGGTGGTTGATCCCTTGCGCAAAGGCATCAACCAGCATCTCGGGTATCACACCCTGTCGATCCAGATGCCAACCGCTGATGTTAACTGGCGAAAATACGAAGCCTTTTTCCCGGAAGCCCACAAACGCATTGCTGCCGCGGTGCGCCATTTGAAACAAGTGAAAAAAGTGGACAAGGTTTACCTAATGGGCCACAGCATGGGCAGTCGCATGGCCAGCTCTTACCTGGCGGCAAACCCTGATGCCGGTATTGCGGGCTTTATCGGTATCGGAATCCGCAATGGTGGCGGCGTGCCGCTGGACAGTGATAGCAACCTGCGCGACGTCAATATCCCGGTACTGGATGTCTACGGTGATGGCGGCAATGGCAAAGACGCCAGCCATGCCGAGGTGCGTGCTGACATGGTCGGTAACAACTACCAGCAGGTGTTAATACCGGGCGCCAATCACAAGTTTACCCAGCATGAAAACGAGATGGTGCTGGCAGTGGTCAACTGGCTCAAACAACAAGCCAACTAGCAATCAAAAAGGCCAGGGATTTTGCCCTGGCTTTTTTTAACTTTAAAAATATTAAAAACTATCGTGAATTACTTTTCCGCCACGATATAAATCATCCACGACTCCTGGTTTTCCACTTCCTCGGTTTCGTAGTATTCACCGGTGCCTTCCAGTTCATCATCATCGTCGTCACTGTCGACGTACTCTTCCCAGTAGATGCGGGTTTTGCTGAAGCCGGCCTCTTCCAGCAGTTCGCGAATTTCCGGAATCGACCACAGGCGCCAGGCGTAGGTAAAGGCATTTTCCAGCGACGAGCCATCATCGAAATCAAAGTGGATGGCGCACTCCATGTGGTTGTTGATCGGGTTGAAGGACACGTGCTCCCAGCGGTAGGTGGCATCAAACTCGTCCAGTTCGGTTTCTTCTTCCAGCACGTCCATGGCCTCGGTGCCACCAAACAGGTCGAGCACCAGGATGCCATCATCCTTGAGCCCTTCACGGGCCACTTCGAAGTACCTGCGCATTTCATCGCGGGTTTCAAAAATGCAGTAGCTGAAATTAAACGCGTTGATAATGTCGACCCTGGGTTCGGTGATGTCACGCACGTCGGCTTCGATCATTGTGACGCGACTGGCCACCTCGCTGCCGGCCGGCTCAACATTATTTTGCTGGCCCCAGTCGAGGGTCGGTTTATCGATATCCACCACGATCGCGGTACGTTGCGGGTCGCTTTTCACCCACTCCACCGACAGGTAGCCGGTACCACCGAAATCCTCCTTGACGCTCAATGCCTTGCGGCCCTTAAGCGCTTCGAAGGTTTTGCTCATGAATTCCACTTCGGCCTCGGGGCACTGTACCGATTCCTGGTATAACACATGGCGATCAGCCTGTTCAGCCTGTGTTGTTTTATTCGCTTTTGAACTCATAATCGTGCCCCTGTCTGGTTTGGCGCTTGGCTATTGTTATTAATGTGGAAGAACTGCCGCGATTATAACGATTTTTATGCGCAAATGCGCGAATCCTGTCAGGCTTATTGCGCCGATCAGCTGTCAATCCGGACAGATGAATGTGCTATGATCGCGCTTCCTTGTCTGGTCAGGTTTTTAGTTCAGGTAATCCATGAGTATTCAGCGACACAAAACGGTTGCCGTTAAGGTGGGTCAGGTCACGGTGGGTGGTAACGCGCCGGTGGTGGTGCAATCCATGACCAACACCGATACCGCAGATATCGAGGCCACCGTTGCACAGACCCGCGAGCTGGCAAAAGCCGGTTCCGAACTGGTAAGGATCACGGTTAACAGCGCCGAGGCCGCCGCCGCGGTACCCCGTATCCGCGAACAACTGGACAACGCCGGCTGTGATGTGCCGCTGGTGGGTGATTTTCATTTCAACGGCCATAAACTGCTGAGCCAGTACCCCGACTGTGCCGCGGCGCTGGCCAAGTACCGGATCAACCCGGGCAATGTCGGCAAGGGCAAGAAACGCGATGAGCAGTATGCCAGCATGATCGAAGTGGCCTGCAAGTATGACAAACCGGTACGCATCGGTGTCAACTGGGGCAGCCTGGACCAGGCCCTGCTGGCGCGCATCATGGATGACAACGCCAAACGTAGCGAACCCAAAGATCCGACGGCGGTGATGCACGAGGCCATGGTCACTTCGGCACTGGAAAGTGCGCAACAGGCCGAAGCCTATGGCTTAAGCCATGACAAGATCATTCTTTCCTGCAAGATGAGTGGCGTACAGGATCTGATCAGCGTCTACCAGGACCTGGCCAGCCAGTGTGACTACCCGTTACACCTGGGACTGACCGAGGCGGGCATGGGTAGCAAGGG
>JASFOS010000088.1:0-9297 GCA_050116415.1 Thioalkalispiraceae bacterium | reverse complement strand
CCTAACTATGGATATGAATCAATTTAATGATGAAGAACTTCATCAGGCACTCAATCTTGAGACAGCACAAATCAGCTGGACTGAATTGCAGCGGCAGTTTGCCAGCGGACGATTGATCAAGGTTTCCAATGAGCTGGATCTGGTCAAAACCGCCATGAAATTTGTCCGGGATGATAAGCAAGCTATTGAAAAATGGATTGAAGCAGGACAAATCCATCCCGCAACCGATGATGATGCCCGCCTCTGGAACGAAAAACAGGCTGATTTCTGGTCTGTCGTGGTAGCCCCCTGGGTTCTGGTTCAGGAAATTCAGGCTCCTGGAGAAAAAAAATAAAATTATTTTTTTGCTTTGTTAAGTCAACGCTTGCTCCAAACGTCCAAAATATCACCTGAAAAATTACGCTTATTTTACAATAAGTTATACGCCCAATTTCAGGAAGAAAGTAACCAGAAAATACACACATCAAACCTTGGTTATCGGCACTTGCCGGGGCTGACTTTAATATTAGCCTGGCAATTCGTGAAGCCTGTCTCACCGTTGTACTTAAATTCTGTCAAGTTTAATCATTAGCCGTCGATACAAGTATCAAGACAGGCAGTATTTCTTCCAAACGGGTAATTTAAAGTGGGGTGCAGTATGAAAAAGCTAATCATTCTTCTGACAGGTTTCTTCCTCTCAACGGGTATCGCCCTGGCCGATCCGTCTGCTTCAGATTGTGGCGATGATGATGTCAAACCCATTACACTCTCAGCAAGCCAGTCAGAGTGAACAAGCAGCCAGGCATTAAAGAGCTCCCGAACGGGAGCTTTTTTTTGGTTTAGTAAAAACAAGGATGGAAAAACATGTCTAAAAATATCTTATTCATATAGCAATCAGGCCAACGGCAGGTCAAAATAAAATTTTGTGCCATGGTTTTCCTGAGATTCGAATCCGATTTTGCCATTCATCATCTCAATCAATTCCTTGCTAATGGCAAGGCCTAGTCCCGTACCACCTTTTTGTCGCGTGTCAGAAGAGTCTGCCTGTGAGAATTTTTCAAATATTTTTGATTTGAATGCATCGGGTATACCCTGACCATGATCTCTCACAAACACCCTGATCCAGTTTTCTTGCTGCTGCTCGACACCAATTTCCACCGTGCCACCCTTGCGGGAAAACTTGCAGGCGTTGGACAAGAAATTGGAAAGCACCTGTTGAATGCGCATACTATCGACATTAACCCGACAGGTTTTCGTGTCGCCGACACGCTGAATATTGACCCCGTAACTCTTTGCGTAAGAAGTATTCGCCTCAATTGCCTCACCAATAAGATCCTGGATATCATGAGTTGATATTTCCAGCTTTATCTTGCCCTCAATAATTTTATCCATGTCGAGTAAATCATTGATGAGACTTAATAACCTGTCACCATTGCGCTTGGCATTATCCATCAATTCCTTGGCCTGTCCCGGAAGTTCGCCCGTGACACCGGATGCAACTAGTGATACCGCGCCTTGTAATGATGTCAGGGGGGTACGAAGTTCATGACTGACCGTGGAGACAAACTCCCTTTTGATTTTTTCTACTTTATGCCTTTCGGTGATGTCTCTGATAATACCAATAAACAGTTTCTTCCTGTTGCGTTCTATTTCAGAAACACCCAATTCCAATGGAAAAACCTCGCCATTTTTCCTCAAGCCTTCAACATCCCTTCCGGCACCGATAATTTCTGCCTGGCCGGTTTCCAGGTAGCGTTGCAGGTAGCCATCATGTTCGCTGTAATAGGGTTCCGGCATGAGTATTTTTATATTCTTGCCGACCACCTCGTCACGGCTATAACCGAAAATTTTCTCAGCGGCCTTGTTATAAGACATTATGGTACCCTGGGTATCAATAGTAATTATTCCATCGATCACATTTTCGATAACTGTTTCAGTCTGCTGAACCTGCTCATTGATATGGTTAATATAATTCCTCAGTGATTCGGTCATTTTATTGAACGAGGTAGTTAGGTTCTGAATTTCAATTGGCCCTGTTATATTCAGATTCCCCTGGTAATTACCTTCTGCAACCGAATAGGCGGCATTTTCCAGCCTTCTTATAGGCAAGCTGATAAACGTCCTTAGCAAATAAAATATTATTAAAGAAAACACGATCAGCACCATCATCTCGGTAATTTTTTCATGAAAGACCGAGGTTAAAACCTTGTTGCGCTCCTTATCAAGATGATAACTTAACGCGATCAGCCCTCTTTTATGCCCACGCATTATATGTTTGTCAGCTGGCTCCGGGTAACTCATATATGCGCTGAGCCTGCTACCTTCTTGATAAATCTGTGCTGTTCTCACTGATAATGCTGCATCAAATACTTTCCTGTTGAAATATGTTTCAATGTTATTAAAACTTTTGTTGATCTGGCTAAAATCAGTTGAAAAAAGAATATTACCATTACTGTTAACAACAGCCGCAAAAGAGACCTTGGGATCAGTAGCTTCCTGGGTGATATCATCAAACAATAGCTGGGGCTCAACCAATAATGCCTTTTCTGCTATGCGTGCCAGTTTAGCAACCTGTCTTTTAATGTCCGTGGTTGTTCTATTAAGCATTTCCTCCTGACGGTTTCTCAGGTCAAGCACCATGGAAATTGCCATCATAAAAAGCACCATCAGGATGATCGCTACAGAGAGCAAAACGGACAGGGTGGGTGTTCTAAATTTCATCTGGTTTAAAGAAACCTGCTATCAACCAGTTCAGAAACAGATACATTTTTTTTAAGCAGCCTGGCTCGTTGCATGATATTTTTTAGTTTTACTGCAGACTGCTGTAATTTTGAATTTTCTCCATCCAACCACTCATGATTACTTTTCAGATCAGGTAATAACAGGCCTTCATAACTTGAAGGAACTTCTGAGGGGTTAAGTTGTAAACGTTTGGCGAGAATTTCAGAAGCTTGCCGGGTATTCGATAGGAAATAACTACGTGCCTTGAAATGTGCATCAATTAGTTTTCTTAGTGATGCCGGGTTATTTTTTAAAACGTGAGGAAGAACTGCAAGCACATCAATGATACGCCCGGGAATTTCCGAACTGTCAAAAAGTTGATGCGCCCCCGATTTGATCAACTGGGTCCTGACTGGTTCAAATGTCACCAACGCATCAACTATTCCATCGAGATAGGCCTGGTGATGCTGGTTAACAGTCAGGTAAACAGTCTCGACATCGTTGACCGTTAACCCGTCCTTTTCCAGTAACGCATCCAGCATCACGGCGCCGACCGCGGATTGTTCGACCCCGATTCTTTTACCTTTAAGCTCGGCTATCGACTTGATCGAGGGGTGCGCCAGCACCACATCCGCACCATTCGAGATATCCAGTATGGCAACTACTTTCAGTTCCAGTCCCTCTGCCCTGGCAGTTAGTACTTCGTCCAGGGTTAACATCGCTCCTTCGACATTACCTGCCGCCAGGGACTGGATACACACCGTTGCGGAAGGCACTTCAATTAGCTTGACTTCATCACGGGTAAAGAAGTTTTTCTCTCTGGCCAGGTACAGTAACTCATAACCGGGCCAGACATTGGAGGCGATCCGCAATAACGGTTCGTGTTTGCTGCAACCAATAAGGCCATAGAGCGCGGTAGCTGACATGGCAGCCGCGCACACGTATTTCAAAAATAGTCTTCGTGAGCAGCAGGTTTGTTCCCCGGTTGGCATATCGTAAACCCTTGTTATTTAGTATATTTTTTGGTTTCACAGCCCTAGTAAATCATTATATAAGTTATCAATCTACAGATACAATAACAACAGCGACAATCATTGCTCTCTGCAGTGACCCCTTATCGCATAAACGCCGATTTCGCTAATTATTTCTCTATCCAAAACCAAGCATATCAGTAGAATCTAATTTTATTTTTTCAGGACATTTAACCATAAAGGTCATACACAGAAATGAAAATAGCGGTAATCGTATTTATACCACTTGCGTAAATAAAACGTTGCGCCTTCGTGATATTCCCTGCCAGGAAGAACGCTGGCCAGATTTTGTCGCAGCTGCTCAGGGGAAAGTCCTATCATCACCTGTTGTTTCTAAAAAAAGCTAAGAGAAAAACAAGCGTAATAGCTAATATCAAAAAACTTTACCGGAATAAAAAAGCGGCGGTGTTGCCACCTGCCGCTTTTGTGAAAAATGCCAGGTCGTATAAAATCCAAACCTGGCCGTTATGATTAACATCAGACCAGGTCAAAGCGATCTGCATTCATAAGCTTGCTCCATGCCGTAACAAAATCCTGCACAAACTTTTCCTTGCTGTCATCCTGCGCATAAACTTCAGCATAGCCACGAAGGATCGAGTTGGAGCCGAACACCAGGTCCACCCGGGTGGCGGTCCATTTGACTTCATCCGTCTCGCGATCACGAATTTCATACAGGTTATTACCGGCTGGCTTCCAGGTGTAATTCATGTCCGTCAGGTTGACGAAGAAGTCGTTGCTCAGCACACCCTCGCGATCGGTTAACACGCCATGCCTGGTGCCGCCATGGTTGGTGCCCAGTACTCGCATGCCGCCGACCAACACGGTCATTTCCGGCGCGGTCAGGCCCATCAGCTGGGTGCGATCGAGCATCAGCTCTTCTGCACTGACCACGTAGTCCTTCTTCAGCCAGTTGCGATAGCCGTCATGGACCGGTTCCAGGTACTCGAAGGAATCGGCATCGGTCATCTCGTCCGTGGCATCGCCGCGGCCCGGTGAGAACGGGACGTTAATGTCAAAGCCGGCGGCTTTGGCGGCCTGCTCGATACCGACATTACCGGCCAGCACGATGACATCCGCGACGCTGGCGCCGCTCTCGGCTGCGATCGGTTCCAGCACACCCAACACCCTGGCCAGGCGCTCGGGCTCGTTGCCTTGCCAGTCCTTCATCGGCGCCAGACGGATGCGTGCCCCGTTGGCGCCGCCGCGATTGTCCGAACCGCGGAAGGTCCGGGCACTGTCCCAGGCGGTGGCAACCATCTCGCTGATACTCAGATCGCTGGCGGCAATCTTGTCCTTCACGGCCTTGATGTTGTAGTCAGTCTTGCCTGCCGGTACCGGGTCCTGCCAGATCAGGTCTTCCTTCGGCACATCGGGACCGATATAGCGTGCCCTGGGACCCATGTCGCGGTGGGTCAGCTTGAACCAGGCACGCGCGAAAGCATCATTGAACGCATCAGGATCGGCGCGGAACTTCTCCATGATCTCGCGGTAGTTCGGATCCATCTTCATCGCCATGTCGGCGTCGGTCATGATCGGTTTACAGCGGATCGAGGGGTCTTCCACATCCACCGGCATGTCTTCTTCCTTGATGTCGACGGGTTCCCACTGCCAGGCACCGGCCGGGCTCTTCACCGAGTGCCACTCGTGATCCAGCAGCATGTCGAAGTAGCCCATATCGAACCGGGTCGGGTCGGACGTCCAGGCACCCTCGATACCACTGGTCACCGTGTCGCGACCAATGCCGAGCTTGCTGTGATTGTTCCAGCCCAGCCCCTGCTCTTCGATACCGGCCGCTTCGGGTTCCGGACCGAGCAGCGCCGCATCGCCGTTGCCGTGGGTTTTGCCAACGGTGTGACCACCGGCGGTCAGGGCCACGGTTTCTTCATCGTTCATGGCCATGCGTTCGAAGGTGACGCGCACATCATGCGCCGTCTTGAGCGGGTCCGGCTTGCCGTCCACGCCTTCCGGGTTAACATAGATCAGCCCCATCATGACCGCGGCCAGCGGATTTTCCAGGTCGCGCTCGCCGGAATAACGACTGCCCTCGCTACCTGATGGAGCGAGCCATTCCTTCTCCGAGCCCCAGTAAGTGTCCTTTTCCGGGTGCCAGATGTCCTCACGGCCAAAGCCGAAGCCGAAAGTTTTCAGCCCCATGGACTCATAGGCAATGGTGCCCGCGTAGGCGATCAGGTCCGCCCAGCTGAGCTGGTTGCCGTACTTCTTCTTGATGGGCCAGAGCAGACGACGCGCCTTGTCCAGGTTGGCGTTGTCCGGCCAGGAATTGAGCGGCGCAAAGCGCTGGTTGCCGGTTCCGGCACCGCCACGGCCATCCGCGATACGATAGGAACCGGCTGCGTGCCAGGACATGCGGATCATCAGACCACCGTAGTGGCCCCAGTCTGCCGGCCACCACGCCTGGCTGTCGGTCATCAGCGCGTGCAGGTCTTTCTTGAGTGCCTCAAAATCGAGCTTCTTGATCTCTTCCCGGTAGTTGAAGTCTTCTGCCATCGGGTTGGTCTTGCTATCGTGTTGATGCAGGATGTCGAGGTTCAGGGCCTTGGGCCACCATTCCATGTTCGATTGGCTGCTCTCTGTAGCAGCACCGTGCATTACCGGGCATTTGCTTTCAGACATAACGTATTCTCCTTTTACATTTTTAAGGCATGTTTCGCTTGAAACATGCCCATGTATTTTTGATATTTGCTGCAACCCATAACTACCGGTTGCAGAGTCAATCTAACCAAGCACGATTAATTGGTAAATTCGTTTGTTTCTATTTGATTAATCACTGTAACCAATCATTCATCCAGCTCAAACACTGCTCGCTACCCTTGAGTTAGTGTAGTTAGAATCAGTCTAGTTTTCATTGTATGCCTCAAACATTCTGAAAGAATGTCTGTACAAACGTAGCAGGCTAACCTCACGGGCCAAGAACTAACCTGGTTGAACCTGCCAGTCACACGCTCGCCTGTCTCGAATGAGCCGCTAAGGGAAAAACCGTTAAAACGGATTGAAAAAGATTAACCAGGCGTATTTTTGGCGCAACGAGGTTGGCCTGAAAAGTGAGCCACAAGGACGTGGCGAATACACAAAACTGGACTGCCGAAGGCGCCCCGAAGGGTGAAGACCGGGGATATCCGGAACAAGCAACGTGGGTTCAGGAAATGATGTAGGTGAGAACCCTGCACCTTAAAAATGAAAAAGCGGCCGTGTTACCACTAGCCGCTTTTTTGAAAATGGTGGGTCGTATAGGATTCGAACCTATGACCAATTGGTTAAAAGCCAACTGCTCTACCGACTGAGCTAACGACCCAAAAGAAGCGCGCATTTTACCGGACTCAGCGGGAATGACAAGCCCACGGAGCCCGGTTTTGCGCTGTTTTTTTAACTTAAACCGCTTCCAGTTTACGCATGCCGGATGGCAGCAGTTTGAAGTCCACCAGCGCGGTGATCAGCGCCTTCATGAAGGTAGCTTCGTCCTCGTAAACCAGCTTGTAGTACTGGATTTTCATGGTCAGGCCACTGCCCAGCACGATGCCGGCAAAGACCAGGAACGAACCCAGCGCCAGGGTTGAAACGCCGGTAATGGCCTGGCCAACGGTACAGCCCAGCCCTAACACGCCTCCAAAGCCCATCAGGATGCCGCCAATCAGGTGGGTCATGAAATCCTTGAAATCAACAAACCACTCGATACGGAAGCTCTTGCTAACCAGTGACCAGGCCAGCGAACCCAGGATCACGCCCAGCACCGACATGACGCCAAAGGTCAGGAACGCGGAACTAAAACCGGATTCCGCATAACCATAGGACTGACCAATGGGGCTGATGAAGGTAAATGACTGGGGCAGCAGGTTGGTTGAGCCATTTTTGGGCTTGCCTTCACTGCTGTCCATGACAAAGTCCCAGTTACTGTAGAATTTTGTCAGGCTCTGGGTTTCGCCATCGACAGAGACGGCTACCGTGGAGGTGAAATACCAGGCCAGGATCACCGCCAGGCCGACAACCACACCGGCCAGCACGTTATCAAAGCTGGTACGGAACTCCCTGGAACGGAACAGTATAAACAGCATTGCCGCAGCCAGGATCAGGCCCAGCACAGTACGCATGCTGGCAGCATCCACGCTGAACCAGTTACCCACAATGCTGCCCAGGTCCTGCGGTGTGCTCAGGGAGATAGAAGCCTGGCCCAGCCAGGGAGCAAAATAGCTCTGGTACCAGGTGGCAGGCAATTGCTTGAAGGGATCCACCATGAAATAGGCAATGACGGCGATGACCACGAACACGAAAATTGACTTGATGTTGCCGCCGCCGATACGAATCAGGGTCTTGTTACCACAGCCACTGGCCAGGGTCATGCCGATACCGAACAGGATGCCACCCAGAATATAACGTCCCCACTGGAACTCACTGCCACGGTAAGGCGGCAAGGTGGTATTACTGAGGTTGGCGGCCCCCATGCTCTCGATGATGATCACACCAATGACGGCCACCGTGGAGGCCAGGATCCAGGCGCGCATACGACCCGAATCACCCATATTTACCAGGTCAGAAACCGCGCCCATGGTGCAAAAATTGGTCTTGTTGACCACGGCACCCATGATGAAGGCGATGATAAAAGTGGACCAGAGGAAAAATGACTGGGCCTCGAAAAAACTTTCAAATGACATAATTGGTATCCCCGCTGTAAGCATTTGTTTTATAGAGGAGTTTTATTGACGGCCTCCTGACCGTGGGGCAGGATTATAACGGAAGGGCTTCCGCTTGTAACCCGTTGTGAGCCCGGGGATTGCAAATATCAATTATTGGTAGCGGGTCGGATCGGGGATTCCCGCGGCTTCGAAACCGGCCTTGCGCAGGCGACAGGAGTCACATTTGCCACAGGCCCGCCCCTGGCTATCCGCAGCATAACAGGAGACGGTCAAGCTATAATCCACCCCCAGCCGTGTGCCGGCCTGGATGATTTCCGCTTTGCTCATGTGAATCAGCGGAGTTTTGATTTTCACCGGGTTGCCTTCGACCCCGGCACGGGTCGCCAGCGCCGCCATGCGCTGATAGGCCTCGATATACTCGGGCCGACAATCCGGGTAGCCGGAATAATCCACCGCGTTGACACCAATGAAAATCGCCTCGGCCCCCAGCACTTCGGCCCAGCCCAGCGCCAAGGATAAAAACACGGTATTGCGCGCCGGGACGTAGGTGACGGGGATTCCTTGCGTCGGCTGTTCGGGAACATCGATCGTTATATCGGTCAATGCCGAACCACCAATCTCATCCAGGGATAAACGGATGGTCTTATACTCGACAATCATCATTTGCGCCGCGATTGTTTTGGCCGCCTCCAGTTCAAAGCGATGCCGCTGACCGTAGTCAAAACTCAGGGCATAACATTGATAACCCTCGGCCCTGGCCATGGCCAGGGTGGTGGTTGAGTCAAGACCACCGGAAACCAGGATCACTGCTCTTTTCATTTTTACCGGTCCAACAAGTTCATTATCTGTTTATTCTACACAATCACACCCTCTAGTGGGTGTCCGCATTTTTTTTTCATTGTTGGCATAAATTTCTT
>JASFOS010000087.1:0-9317 GCA_050116415.1 Thioalkalispiraceae bacterium | reverse complement strand
GTTTGCATTTGGGCGATAAAGTCTTCGGGTGAGTCAGGTAGCTGAATATGTTTCAGGGTGAGCTCGGCAAACAGGTTGAGCAGGTTCTCAGCCATTACCCAGGGGCTGGCCGAGCGTAGCAAGGCCGGGTGCTGGTTTAAGGCTTCCACCAGGATCAGTTCCTGGCTTTTGGCATCACAGACCTGCATATCATCTGGCAGGTGTTGATAAGCCCAGTCACGTAAGGTTTCAATTTGTATACCGAGGATGGCATCGAAGCCGAATTGCTGTGCTTCAACCAGCAAATGATGGCGAAGTGCAGGTGCTGCCGAGGGCTCTGACAGCAAGACATGGACGTGTGACAGATCAGGGAGCGCTTCGCTGTGTTGCTGAATAATCAGCTTTGCCAAATGTGCCGGTGCTGATTGATGATAAGCAACCCAGTGAGCAGGTTGATAATCAAGGCACGGTGTTTCAACATTCACAATTTGATGATTGTTTATATAAAAGTTGCCGAACGCTTATTTTTCGAGGTACTTCAGTTTGTCTTTCACGCCATCCCATTCCTTGGCGTCTTCAGGTGCGGGTTTCATCTCCGTGATGACAGGCCATTGCTGCGCCAGTTCCGCGTTCAGTTCGGTGAAGTGTTCCATGTCAGCCGGAACATCATCTTCAGCAAAAATGGCTTCGGCCGGGCATTCCGGCTCACATAATGTGCAATCGATACATTCTTCCGGATCGATAACCAGGAAGTTGGGTCCTTCATGAAAACAGTCTACGGGACATACTTCGACACAGTCAGTGTATTTACAGCGTATGCAGTTTTCGGTAACAACGTAAGTCATGCCAGGCTCCCTGTTTTTATCAAGTATTTAGTTTAGCAAAATTTAATGACGAAACCATTTATAGCAGTTTTTTTAATTGGTATATCAGTTCCAGTGCTTCACGTGGCGTGAGGCTGTCCGGGTCGATATGGCTAATTTCGTGACTAATTGTATCGCACTTGTTACAAAGCTTGTCATCGTTGTCTGGCGCCAATGCGGTGGGTGACGACAAGTCATTCGAGTTTTCCAGTTGAGCCAGTTTGTGTTGGGCCTGTTTTATCACCTCACGAGGTACGCCAGCCAGCGCGGCCACCTGTAAACCATAACTTTTATTGGCTGGACCTGGCTTTACGCTATGTAAAAACACGATGTGTTCATCCTGTTCAATGGCATCCAGGTGCACATTATGACAATGTGATAGTTGTTCGGGCAATTGGGTCAGCTCAAAGTAATGGGTGGCAAACAGGGTAAAGGCTTTGACCTCGCTGGCCAGCTGCTGGGCGCAGGCCCACGCCAGCGCCAGGCCATCAAAGGTTGAGGTACCTCGGCCGATTTCATCCATCAGCACCAGGCTATTTTCCGTCGCGTTGTGCAAAATGTTGGCGGTTTCGGTCATCTCGACCATGAAGGTGGAACGCCCGCTGGCCAGGTCGTCGGAGGCCCCGATGCGGGTAAAAATACGATCAATGGGGCCAAGGCGGGCCGAGGCGGCGGGCACAAAGCTGCCTATATACGCCATCAAGGTGATCAGCGCGGTCTGGCGCATGTAGGTCGATTTGCCGCCCATGTTCGGGCCGGTGATGATCAGCATGCGTTGTTGTTCATCCAGCTGGATATCATTGGCTGTGAACGGTGCCTGTTGTACCTGTTCGATAACAGGGTGACGTCCACCGTTGATATGAACGCCGAGCTGGTCACTGAATTCCGGTGCTGTCATATCCAGTGCCAGCGCACGTTCGGCAAGATTGTTCAGCGCATCCAGTTCGGCCACTGCACTGGCACTTTTCTGTAGCGCAACCAGGTGTTGATTGAGCTGGTCCAGTAAGCCGTCATACAATGCTTTCTCACGACTCAGAGCACGCTCGTTAGCACTCAGTACCTTGTCTTCCAGTTCCTTGAGTTCCGGGGTAATAAAACGTTCACTGGCTTTCAATGTCTGGCGGCGTTGATAGTTGTCTGGCACGTTATCCGACTGGGCACGGCTGACCTCGATATAATAGCCATGTACCCGGTTATAGCCGACCTTGAGGGTGTTGATACCGGAACGTTGACGTTCATTGATTTCCATTTCTGCCAAGACCTGGCCGACGTTATGCTGCAGGCTGCGCAGTTCATCCAGTTCCGCGTCGTAACCTTCCGCGATTACGCCACCATCACGGATCAACAGGGGAGGCTGCTCAATGATGGCTTTTACCAGCAACTGGTAAACATCGGGAAAGTGGCCGATGCGTTGTTGTAATTGAGCGAACAACTCACAGTCCTGCTGGACCAGGTGCTGCTGGATGTGTGGCAGGCAACCCAGTGCGGTACGCAGTTGGGTCAGGTCACGGGGGCGCGCCGATCGTAAGGCCACGCGGGTCAGGATACGTTCGGTATCACCGACTTGAGCCAGAATGTTCGCCAGTTCACTAAACCGTTCGCCGCTCAGTTGTGCATGGATTGCCTGCTGGCGTTGTCGCAGTACCTGGTGGTCACGCAAGGGACGGTTTATCCAGCGGCGAAGCAGGCGACTTCCCATCGGGGTGGTGGTGTTATCGAGAATGCCGGCGAGGGTGTTATCAGGGTGGTTGGACAGGCTGTGTTCCAGTTCCAGGTTACGCCGGGTGGCGGCATCAAGAATAATGCTATCTTCACGTTGTTCAAGGTGCAGACTGTGAATATGTGGCAATATGGATCGCTGGGTCTCACGCACGTAATGTAGCAGGCTGCCGGCAGCACAGATGGCCTGTTCCAGTTCATCACAGCCAAACCCGCTTAGATCATTGGTCCCCAATTGTTCACACAGCAGGCGCCGGGCGTAATCGACCTCGAATAACCAGGGGGGTTGTTGCGTGATGGAAGTGTGCAGTGAATTAAATAATTCACTGTCGGTTTGTTCGTTGATAAGCAGCTCCGCGGGACGTAAACGCTCCAACTCGCCAAGCAATGCCTCGGTACTGTTTAGTTGCAAGATATTGAACCGGCCACTGGTCATGTCCAGGATAGCCAGACCAAACACTTCGTTGTCCTGGTGGATGGCTGCGATCAGGTTTTCCTGGCGATCTTCCAGCAAGGCTTCGTCGGTGATAGTCCCCGGTGTGACAATGCGTACTACTTCACGTTCGACTGGCCCCTTGCTGGTGGCCGGGTCGCCGATTTGTTCACAAATGGCCACCGACATGCCAAGCCTGACCAGGCGTGCCAGGTAGCTGTCCACCGCGTGGTAAGGTACGCCGGCCATGGGAATAGGTTCACCCGCAGACTGGCCGCGCGCAGTCAGGGTAATATCCAGCAGGCGGGATGCTTCCTGTGCATCATCGAAAAACAGCTCATAAAAATCCCCCATGCGATAGAACAGTAACATGTGGGGATAGTCTGCCTTGATGCGCAGGTACTGCTGCATCATGGGGGTATGCTGGGATGATGATACTTTTGCCATGTGCCAAGTTTATCGAATCGGGATCTGGCTGCCCAGCCTCTTTCTGGTAAATATAAAGTCAGGATAAAAGTTGTGCATGGAGTTGCAAGTACGGCACGGGTTCAATAAAGTAACCGAGTAAAATAACAACAAGGTGCATCAGGTCTGCAAGATGCAAGGGGGAATGATGCCACGTGACTTCGATGAAAAACGCGATTTTTTTCGCGTAGATGTTGATACCCAGATTCGGGTCAACGTGAACGGAAAGGAAGAGATCGGCCAGGTAAAGAACCTCAGTGGTCGTGGCATGATGTTTATTTTTGAGAGCGAGCTGGAAAAAGAAGCCATCGTTGAAGTCAAGATCAATCCTGAAACCGAAATTACCCCCCCTCTCCATGCCAACGTCCGTATCGTGCGAGTTGCCAAGCAACGGCGGGGACCCGGTTACGAGATAGGCGCAGTGATCCAGGAAATGCTGGACGAATAGTTATCTTACCTCGCTGGCTGGTTTATACCCGCGTATCAATACGACTGATGATTTCTTGTGCAGCTGTGACTTCGTCACGGCGATCAATATCCTGGTAGGTATTCAAGGCGTTTTGTGTACTGTGGGGCAAGCGGGAATTATGCAGCTGGCCGGGTTGGAACGTGGAACTTGCGGGCTGAAACAGCTGACTGCGTAAGGTCGCCGCCGTTTGTTGTGCGGTAGTGC
Source organism: Thioalkalispiraceae bacterium (assembly GCA_050116415.1). Classification (GTDB taxonomy): domain Bacteria; phylum Pseudomonadota; class Gammaproteobacteria; order UBA6429; family Thiohalophilaceae; genus JARRJY01. The sequence continues at coordinate 5,185 of JASFOS010000087.1, read as the reverse complement.
CGGTCGACAGGGCCTGCGGCGTTGCCTCAACGGCACGTGCGAATTCCTCGCCTGACGAAGTGTTCTGGCGCGAAGCGGCATCGCTGTTACGTTCCGGCTTTGCCGGATACGTGGGCAAGGGGACAGGGAGGTGGCGAATTTCCATGGTTGGCGGCTAATATTCCACAAATCTCACTTCACGACCTACTATTATAGTATCTGGCAAGCTTAGCGAAAATGGCAAAATTTATGATCCAGGCAGAAACCGTCACCGATGTACAACTGGCAGAGCTGGCCGAGCAGGTTGCCCACCACCTGAAAAGTGAGGGTATTTTCCTGGTGACTGCGGAGTCCTGCACCGGTGGCTGGCTTGCAAAGTTATTGACGGATGTGATCGGCAGCTCACACTGGTTTGAACGCGGCTTTGTCACTTACAGCAACGAGTCCAAGCAGGAACTGCTGGGGGTTGAGGCCGCGACCATTCAGGAACAGGGGGCGGTCAGCGAAGCGACGGTGCGGGCCATGGCCAGGGGGGCATTGAAGCATAGCCATGCGCGGATTAGCGTGGCGATATCGGGTATTGCTGGGCCAGGTGGGGCGAGTGCAGATAAACCGGTTGGCACGGTCTGGTTTGCCTGGGGCTATCGTGATGGTGGTAGGCCAACGGGTGAAATCAGGGTGAATAGTCATTCTTGCCTGTTTGACGGCGATCGCGACAGGGTACGTCGCCAGGCTGTGGCGCATGCCATGCAAGTCCTGCTTGAGCTAATCCCCCAGGTGGGCGGACAAGGTCATGGAAACACCGGCCACTAAGCGGCTGTTTTTTGCGTTATGGCCGGGGCGTCGCACCCGTGATGCCATGAATAAAGTGGCGTGTGCCCTGAAAAAGCAATGTGGCGGTCGTATCGTCAGGATTGAAAACCTGCACCTGACGCTGGCGTTTGTCGGTTCAGTGACCGAAGAGCAACAGCAATGCATGGAAAAAGTTGCCAGCCAGATTTCGGTTCCTCGCTTCAAGATCACCTTGTCAGAACTGGGTTACTGGCCCAGGCCCAAGGTGGCCTGGCTGGCGCCCGTGGCCATGCCTGAAAACCTGCAACGGCTGGCCACGTCGTTAAATGCCAACCTCCAGGTATGTGGCTACGAGGCGGACAAACGCCCGTTCCAGGCCCACATCACCCTGTTACGAAAAGCCAGGAGCTATCCGAAAGATCGCCAGACCCGGGATATTGTCTGGCCGGTGGATCGATTTGCCCTGGTCGAATCACAGACCCAGGCCGAAGGGGTGGAGTACAGCGTGCTGGCAGAATGGCCGTTGCGCTGAGCGGCTTTAGAGAAAAGCCCAGCCGGCAAAGGGTTCGATTTCGTCGCGATTCATCACGATCAGCTGGTAGGCGTTGGGGTTCATGGAATGATCGGCAGTCGTATCGACTGACAAGCGTTGCAACACGTAGCCGATCAGGGCACGGCGTACCGCAATCTCGATCACGTCATTCCTGGCCGAATAATCGGTCATCAGGATCAGGCGTTGTTCATCACTGAGACTGGGGTGGGGGGAGAGTTTAAGGTTTACCATTTCCATCCAGTCATCATCGTACTGGACGCTGGATTCAGCTTCCGTATCAACCAGTTGCGCATCCAGTACCCGTGACAGGACAAAATCGCGAAAATCATAGGTTTCTTCATTGTAGGCGCGAAAATGCCAGCGGGTGCCGGTGTTGATCAGGGAATGGGGTTCCAGGATGCGTGCCTGGTTGCTGCCGCGACCTGACAGGGAACGATACACCACGGATAATTTCCTGTGGTTTCGAATGGCACGAATAATCTGTGCCAGTACCGGCTTGCCGGGCAAGCGGTTGGGCAGAGGCAGGCTCTCGATCGAAATGCCAAAAATCGGCGTTGTCTCCGTAATGCCGCCGCTGATGGGCAGGTTGGCCGCGATCATCGGTAATACCTTGGCGGGATCCAGGTTGGCAAACATTTCCACGAACTGGTCACTGGGCACGAAGCCAAACACGTTGTGCTTGTAAATCAGGTTGTCCGGGGCCAGCTCGCCATAGAGCTTGAGATCCTTGGTGGCAGCGGCATCCGAAATACCAAAGGTCCGGGCTACGTCACTGCGGCTTACCAGCCCCGTGTAGTAGGCCATAATCTCAATATATTCAAGACGTTGGCGTGTTGCCTGCTTGATATCATGAATCGACTTGAAGCCAGCCACCGGTTTCCCCTCCATAATTGTGAGCCAATTATACAATACTAAATATACCCATAATAAATAGTACTAGGTAGTAAAAAATAACAAGGTGGTAAAAAATATTGACATTAAAAAATGTATCGGCTACATTTATTTCCATACTGGAATGGCCCCAACAGCACAGGGCCTGCACAACGAATTCAACGAAACGATGTCACCAAACATCAGGGGAGAATCAAAATGTCAGATGAGAAGAAAAAAGCACTAGCCGCGGCACTGGGCCAGATTGAAAAACAATTCGGCAAGGGCTCGGTCATGAAAATGGGTGATGGTAGCGCGGTGCGTGATATTGATGCGGTTTCTACCGGTTCACTGGGGCTGGATATCGCGCTGGGTATCGGCGGCCTGCCGCGTGGCCGTATCGTGGAAATCTATGGTCCTGAATCCTCCGGTAAAACCACCTTGACATTACACGCAGTTGCCGAGATGCAGAAAATGGGAGGCACCGCGGCGTTCGTCGATGCCGAGCACGCGCTGGACCCTACTTACGCGGAAAAACTCGGTGTGGACGTGGATGAATTACTGGTTTCCCAGCCGGATACCGGTGAGCAGGCGCTGGAAATCACCGACATGCTGGTGCGCTCCGGTGCGGTTGACGTGGTGGTGGTCGACTCGGTGGCGGCTTTGACGCCCAAGGCGGAAATCGAAGGTGACATGGGCGATTCGCACATGGGGTTACAGGCGCGCCTGATGTCACAGGCGTTGCGCAAGTTGACCGCCAATATCAAGCGCTCCAACACCCTGGTGATTTTCATTAACCAGATCCGCATGAAGATTGGTGTCATGTTCGGCAGCCCGGAAACCACCACCGGTGGTAACGCGCTGAAGTTCTATTCCTCGGTACGCCTGGATATTCGCCGCATCGGTGCCATCAAGAAAGGTGACGAGGTGATCGGTAACGAAACCCGGGTGAAAGTGGTGAAGAACAAGGTGGCGCCCCCCTTTAAACAGGTTGAGTTTGACCTGCTGTACGGTGAAGGCATATCCCGCGAGGGTGAGATCATCGACCTGGGTGTCAAGCAGGATATCGTTGACAAGGCCGGTGCCTGGTACAGCTATAACGGTGATCGCATTGGCCAGGGTAAGGACAACGTGCGTAATTTCCTGAAAGAAAACCCGGACGTGGCGCAGGAAATCGAAGGCAGGATCCGCGAAGCCTTGCTCCCGAAGCAGGCCGAGAACGTTGTCGACTTTGAAGAAGCGGCGGATGCGGTAGAAGCCGAAGCCTGATTCATCCATGGCACGATCAGTCCGTGAAGCGGCGATGGATTACCTGGCGCGCCGCGAACACTCTACCCATGAACTGACCCGGAAACTCGTGGCCAAGGGCTATGAGTCCGGGGAGGTTGATGCGGCTTTGCAACAATTGGCCAACGAAGGGCTGTTAAGTGACGAGCGTTTCGTTGAAGCCTATGTCTATTCGCGCATGCAGCGGGGTTCCGGGCCATTTAAAATTCAGGCAGAATTGCGCCAAAAAGGGGTAAGTGATGCTATGATCGCCCGGTTTTTGGATGAACGTGACAGGGCATGGTTAAATGTTGCCCAGGACGTACGGGTAAAGAAATTCGGTGCAGCGTTACCTTCGGAAATGAAAGACAAGGTACGCCAGGCGCGGTTTCTTCAACAACGTGGTTTTACCCATGAACAGACCCGTAGCGTGTTGCGTGAAGATGAATTTTAAATAATACGAAACAGATACTGAACCATGAAAACCAGTGCAGAATTACGACAGGCTTTTTTGAATTACTTTAAAGAGCATGGCCACGAGGTGGTGCCTTCCAGTTCACTGGTACCGGGAAATGATCCAACCTTGTTGTTCACCAATGCCGGCATGGTGCAGTTTAAAGACGTGTTCCTGGGGCAGGACAAGCGTAGTTATACGCGTGCTACCAGTTCCCAACGCTGCGTACGGGCGGGGGGCAAGCATAACGACCTGGAAAACGTCGGCTACACCGCGCGTCACCACACCTTCTTTGAAATGCTGGGTAACTTCAGTTTTGGCGACTATTTTAAAGAAGACGCCATCAAGTATGCCTGGCAGTTTTTAACCGAAACGCTGGGGCTGCCCGAGGAGAAACTCTGGATCACGGTTTACGAACAGGACGATGAAGCCGCTAATATCTGGTTGAAACAAATCGGCGTTGCCAAACAACGCTTTACCCGTATCGGTGACAAGCCCGGCGGTAAAAAATACGAGAGTGATAATTTCTGGAGCATGGGGGACACCGGTCCCTGTGGTCCATGTACCGAGATATTTTATGATCATGGTCCCGAGGTGGCCGGTGGCCCACCCGGCACCCCGGAAGAAGATGGCGATCGTTATATCGAGATCTGGAACCTGGTGTTCATGCAATACGACCGTGACAAGGACGGTAACATGAACCCGTTACCCAAACCATCGGTGGATACCGGCATGGGACTGGAACGCCTGGCCGCGGTGATGCAGGGTGTGCATAGCAATTATGAAATCGATCTATTCCAGAACCTGATTGATGCCATCGTCGAGGTCACCGGTTGCAAGGACAAGCATAACAATTCCCTGAAAGTGATCGCCGATCATATTCGTTCCTGTGCCTTCCTCATTGTCGATGGCGTGATTCCTTCCAATGAAGGACGTGGTTACGTGTTGCGTCGCATCATTCGTCGTGCCATTCGCCATGGCCACAAGCTGGGGATGCGTGATGCGTTCTTTTATAAACTGGTGGCTCCGCTGGCCAGGGAAATGGGTGCGGCCTATCCGGAACTGGTCAAGGCACAGGATACGGTGGAACGTTTGCTGAAACAGGAAGAAGAGCGTTTTGCCGAGACCCTGGATAACGGCATGGCAATCCTGGAACAGGCCATCAGCCAGATGAAAGGCAAAGTAATTCCCGGCGAAACCGTGTTCAAGCTTTATGATACCTACGGTTTCCCGGCTGACCTGACCAACGATATTGCCCGTGAACGGGGCCT
>JASFOS010000086.1:0-9504 GCA_050116415.1 Thioalkalispiraceae bacterium | reverse complement strand
CGAAGCGGGCAGGCTCTTCTGAACGTGGGGCTGGTTGATACACCACCTCGCGAACCGGCGACAGGGATTCTTCCTCAGCCGGTACTGACTCCGTATCCCGCAATAATGAATCGAGAAACAGCGATACAGCCAGCTTTTCATCAACCAGGGGGGCGTTACTATTACTCATTACGATTTCACCAGTCTAAGAATGGGTTCATTTTCCTGGCCTTCCAGGGTCTTGAGCAATTCCGCATAGGCTTTCGCACCACGTGAACTGGGCATCATCATCGACAAGGGAATACCACGTTTGCTTGCTTCACGGAACTTGGTATCGACCGGAACGACTTCATGCCACAAGTCATCACCATATTGCTCTTGCAGTACTTGCAGGCACTCCGTGGCGGCCTTGGTACGTTTATCGAACATGGTAGGAATCACCAGGAACTCAAGCTTGTTTTTGCGCGCACGCATCACCATTTGCAGGGTTCGCATCATGCGCTCCAGCCCTTTCAGGGCAAGAAACTCGGTCTGCACCGGCACCAGCAGTTTCTCGGCCGCCGCCAGCGCATTGACCATCAGGATCCCCAGCAAGGGGGGACAATCAATCAACACGTAATCAAAGCGGTTTTCCAGTTGCTTGAGCGCACGCTGTATCACCAGGCCTTTACCTTCCTGGCTGCCTAACTGGCGATCCAGGGTCGCGAGTGCGGTGGAAGCCGGCAATAATTCCAGGCCTTCCATGGAGGTGCCATGCAGTACAGCATGCGGGGCTATGCCCGGTTCCGCTGACTGACCCTGGAATAACTGGTAGACCGAGTTATCCAGCGTATCCGGATCGTAGCCAAAATAGGAGGTCATCGAGCCATGCGGGTCCAGATCGACCAGCAATACGCGCATACCTTCCCCGATCAAATGACCAGCCAGGGTCACGGCGGTAGTGGTTTTTCCTACCCCGCCCTTCTGATTGGCGACTGCCCAGACTTTCATTGCGCGCGCTCCGACTTTTGAATCATTGTGTCCGTCTTCTGCTGTTGAGATATCGACACCTGCTCTGATTCAAGTTTTGTGCCATTTCCATCATTATTTGTATAAGGGTCGTCCATTTTACGCTCAATTTCCAGCATGCGACGGGCATTTTTATCCGCCAGGATCACCACCGCCACGCGCCGGTTTTTGCGACGCCCCTCGCTGGTGGCATTATCGGCCACCGGCCGGTATTCACCGTAACCAATCGCGGCCAGCCGTTCAGGATCAATGTCATTGCGTGTGAATAGATGTACCACACTGGCCGCACGTGCGGCCGACAGTTCCCAGTTGGAACGGAATATTTCATTATTAATAGGCAAATTATCGGTATAGCCTTCCACATCAACGTGGTTGGGCAGCTTGGCCAGCACTGTCGATAAGTCCCTTAACACCGGATAAGCCTCATCCTCCAATGCCGCACTGCCACTGGTAAACAGGATACTGGTATTCATTTCCACGGTGACCCACAACTTGTCCTGTGTCACCTCGATCAACCCCTGATCAATCAAAGGTTGCATAGCCCGTTTAATATCACTGGCGATACGTTGCATGGCGGTATCCGGGGCTGCATGCCTGGGTTGTAGCTTGATGACCTGCGGTTTATCGATGCGTCCATCTTCCGGTTTAATACTTTTTACCGGTTCACCGATCTGGATCGGCTCCGTGGACTTGGGCGGTGTTTTGAACGCGTCCACCATCGTGTCGGACAGCACACGATACTTGCCTTCGTTAACCGACGACATCGAGTACATTACGACGAAGAAGGCAAACAACAGCGTTATGAAATCAGCATAGGATACCAGCCAACGTTCGGTATTTTCATGTTCATCCTGAAGGCGACGACGTGTCATGACATTTCTCACGCAGTATCAACGAAGATAGCCCAGCAACTTGGTTTCGATATTACGCGGGTTTTCGCCTTCCGCGATAGAGACCATACCTTCAACGACCATTTCACGCATCAAAGCCTGGCGATGCACGATATTCTTCAACTTGTTGGCAACCGGTAAAAACAGTAAATTCGCCGCACCTACCCCATAGATAGTGGCAACAAACGCAACGGCTATGCCACTGCCCAGCTTGCTGGGATCAGACAGGTTACCCATCACCTGGATTAACCCCATGACCGCACCCAGGATACCGATGGTTGGACTGTAGCCACCCATACTTTCAAAGACCTTGGCGGCCTGCATATCAAAGTGTTCCTTGGTATTCACATCAACATGCATGATCGAGCGAATGCTTTCCGGTTCACTGCCATCAATCAATAACTGCAAACCCTTGCGGGTAAACGCATCGTTTTCAGTTTCTTCGATGTTTTCCAGGCCTAACAAACCCTCTTTACGTGCAATATTGCTCCAGTTGATTAACTTCTCGATGGTTTCATCGGACTTATCATTGGGAGTGATAAATACCCAGAACAACATACGCATGGAACGCATGAAGGTTGAAAAAGGCGACTGCAACATCACCGCACCAAAGGTGCCACCCAGTACAATCAACATGGCTGGCCCGTTCACCAGGGTACTGACATGACCGCCCTCAAGATACTGGCCAAACAATATCGCCGCGATGCCGAGTAACAATCCTATTAAGCTAAGAATATCCATGTTCTACACTCGCTTTACGATCTCTGTGCCAACCTCATCCAGTGGCAGTATTTTTTCCACCAGGCCGGCCTCGGCAACTGCCGCAGGCATACCATAAACAACCGAGGTAGCCTCGTCCTGTGACCAGATAGCCGAACCTTTTTGTTTCAGCATCCTGGCACCTTCTCGCCCGTCTGCCCCCATCCCGGTCAGGATCACCGCCAGGGTGTCGCCTGGATAAATACGCGTGATGGAAGCAAAGGTAATATCGACACTGGGTTTATAAGTCTGGGAAGCATCACCTTCCTTGATACGAATAACGGCATTGCCTGGGCGACCATCAACCAGCATTTGTTTCCCGCCCGGTGCCAGGTAGGCGGTAGCAGGTTTCAATGGTTCACCATCTTCCGCTTCTTTCACCGTGATCGCACATTGGGTATTTAACCGCTGCGCGAAAGCCGGGGTAAATGAACCAGGCATATGTTGAACCATCACAATGGGAACCGGGAAATCAGCCGGGATCCGGGTCAGAACCTTTTGTAATGCAACCGGCCCCCCGGTCGAGGTCCCGATTGCCACCAGCTTGATGGCGTTATGGGAAGCAGAGACCGTTTTTATCGGCCTGGCAGCCGGCGTTGCAACCGCTGCGGGTCTGCTGGTCGCAGAAGGTGCCGTCGTTTGAACACGTTTACGCGCGACGGCACGAACACGCTGGCATAACAACCGACGTGCTTCTTCCTTGTCCTTGGCGATATCCTCAAAACGTTTGGGCAGAAAGTCCAGCGCCCCTGCATCAAGCGCATCGAGCGTTGCCTGGGCGCCCTCGGTGGTCAAGGATGAAAACATGATGATCGGTACTGGCGCCATGGACATGATCTTGCGTGTGGCGTCAATGCCATTGAGTACCGGCATTTCAATATCCATGGTGATCACGTCAGGTTTTATTTGCGACGCCTTCTGAATAGCCTGTTCACCATTTTCTGCCGTATCCACGACTTCCAGCAATGGATCAGCATTGAGCATTTCACTGACACGTCGGCGAAAAAAGCCGGAATCATCGACAACTAAAACGCGGATGGCCATACCGTCTTATTACTCCTGCTGAACCAGCCTTGCCTTTGGTTATCAGGTCAGGACTGGCTCAAACCTTATAATTCTGTTGTTTGTAAACTTGTGTGGTTCAGGTGTAACGCTTCATCAATCCAGGCACATCAAGGATAATCGCGATACCACCGTCACCGGTAATGGTTGCTCCGGCCAGCCCCAGAAGGCCCTGCAGGAATGCGCCAAGTGGCTTGATAACAACTTCTTCCTGACCTATTAGCTCATCGACGACAAAACCTACCTTTTGTGTTCCGACATGAACGACAACCACGTGTCCTTGCTTGGGTAACTCTACGTTTTGTTGCCCTTTTACCAGCCAACGGTTGAGATAATAAAGTGGTAATGTTTTCTCCCGGATTAAAACAACCAGTTGTCCATCCATGACATTGGTTTTGGTCAGATCAAGGTGGAAAATTTCGCTGACATTCACTAATGGCAAGGCAAACAGCTGGTCATCCAGTTTAACCATCAGGGTAGACATAATGGCCAACGTCAACGGTACCTTGATACTCAAACGCGTGCCTTTACCTAGCTCTGAATCGATATCAATGGAACCATTTAACTGGGTAATGCTGGTCTTGACCACATCCATGCCAACGCCACGACCGGAAATATCGGAGATTTCCTCTTTAGTCGAAAAGCCTGCGGCAAAGATCAGGTTGTAACATTCCTTGTCATCCAGGCGTGCCGCCGCATCTTCGTCGAGCACGCCTTTTTGAATTGCAATTTGACGCAGTTTATCCGGGTCCATGCCTTTACCATCATCTTCGATGGACAGCAGGATATGATCCCCTTCCTGGGATGCTGTTAATACAATGGTGCCGGTACGGGGTTTGCCAGCCGCTTCACGTTCATCCGGCATCTCGATGCCGTGATCAACGGAATTTCGTACCAGGTGCACCAGTGGATCCGCCAGGGCCTCAACCAGGTTTTTGTCCAGGTCAGTCTCTTCACCGATCATTTCGAGCTTGATATCTTTATTTAAACTTCTCGCCAGGTCACGCACCACGCGCGGGAAACGACCAAATACTTTCTTGATCGGTTGCATGCGAGTTTTCATCACGGAAAGTTGTAAATCCGAGGTCACCAGGTCAAGGTTAGCCACGGCTTTTTGCATCTCTTCACCGCCAATGGTCTCGCCCAGTCGTGAAATACGGTTACGCACCAGAACCAGTTCACCCACCATGTTCATAATGTCATCGAGCCGTGCCGTGTCCACACGCACCGAGGTTTCTGCAGCTGGTTTGGATTCTTTCTTCTCAACCGATTTTTTTGCTTCAACCCTGGCAGGCGCCGCTTGTTTTTCCGCTGCTGCTGATGTTGATGCCGGCACAACAGATTGTGATGCGGCCCCAGTATTATCAGTCTGTTTCGTAGCAGCAGAAAACTTGCCCTTACCGTGCAACTCGTCCAGCAGCGCCTCGAATTCGTCTTCGGTGATCTCATCATCGCTGGACTTCGCTGCTGAAGAAGCTGCTGATGAGGCTTCTTCCTGTTTCGGTGTTCCGGTGAACTTGCCTTTGCCATGCAATTCATCCAGCAAGGCGTCGAATTCATCATCGGTTATTTCATCACTGGATGAAGCAGAGGCTGAGGGCGTCGCGGTTTGTGGTGTTTTATTAGGTAACTCGGCCTGCGGGTTCTCCAGTGCATCCAGTAAAGCTTCAAACTCGTCATCGGTAATGTCATCGTTATCCGCAGCCTGCTGTGTTGTTGCTTGATCCTGAGCCGGTGCAGTGGCAACTGGCTCGGACGCCGCCGTGGTCGCGACGCTTCCACCCGGAACAGAAAGTTGTTCCAGTGCAGATAATAATTCGGGGGAGGCGCCTTCAACTTCGGCCTCTCCTTCACGCAAGCTGTCAAACTGGTTATTCAGAATGTCGAGCACCGGCAAGATGGTGTCCATCAACTCGGCATCCACTTGCCGCTCGCCATTGCGCAGCAGGTTGAAAATATCTTCTGAACGGTGACAGACCACCACCATCGGCTCGATACCGAGAAAACCTGCTCCACCTTTTATAGTATGAAATCCACGGAAAACGGCGTTCAGCAAATCCATGTCATCGGGCGACTGCTCGAGTTCTACCAGTTGTTCATTTAACTGTTCAAGAATTTCCCCTGCTTCGACCAGAAAGTCTTGTAACAATTCATCATCCATACCGCTAACCTTTCATACTTTGTTTAGATAAATCTGGTTGTTAGAAACCCAGACTCGAAAGTAAATCATCAACTTCGTCCTGGCCCGACACGGTTTTGTCATCATCGACACCAGGCACGGCAGGCCCATTCAGTTTGGCCTCCTCGGTTTTGCGTGGCGCATCAGCTTCCGGCATACCGGTCACTTTAATCAGTTCAACTAGGTTAGCCTCAACTTCCTCGACCAGGGTAATTACACGCTTGATAATTTGCCCGGTTAAATCCTGGAAATCCTGCGCCAGCAATACTTCGTTTAAATTCTCTTTCAGGGTACTGGCACTACTGCTATTACTCTGCAGGTAGCTATCCAGCTTTTTACTTAAATCCCTGAATTCTGCCGCATCCATTTCTCGATTGGTAAACCGCTGCCATTCGTTATGCAATTCTGATGCCTGACTTTCCATGTTTTCGCATAAAGGTAACGACGCCTCTACCGCATTGAGGGTCTTGTTGGCTGCTTCATCGGTTTTGGAAATGACATAATTCAGACGTTGGCGTGCATCGGGGATATCATGTGCCGCGATATCAGTAATGCGATCATCCATACCAAATGCACTGATGGCATCGTGCAGTTCACGGGTAAGCTTACCCATCTCCTGGTACAGGACGCCCTCACGAATACGGGCCAGGTCATCGACGATTTCCTTGGCACCCTCTTCATCACCTGATTCCATGGTGGCCAGCAGATCATGAACCCGTGCCACATTATCTTCAGTAATTATTTTTTCATCTTCCATCCGGCCGCACCTAAAATTATTAGCCTTCCATTCGCTCGAATATCTTGTCGAGTTTCTCTTTCAATGTCTGTGCAGTGAATGGTTTGACGATATAGCCATTCACACCGGCCTGCGCTGCTTCAACAATCTGTTCTTTCTTCTGCTCAGCAGTCACCATCAACACAGGTAAATGTGAAAGTTTTTCATCAGCACGTACATGCTTGAGTAAATCGATACCTTGCATGCCTGGCATGTTCCAGTCAGTGATCAGAAAATCAAACTTCCCGGTCTGCAGCATCGGCAAGGCCGTTGTTCCATCATCGGCTTCTTCAGTATTGGTAAAACCCAGGTCTCTTAGCAGGTTTTTGATAATACGCCTCATTGTTGAAAAATCATCGACGATGAGGATCTTCATATTTTTGTCCACGTTCTTCCTCCGAACATTATTGAATCATTGGACCATAAAATCGATGTTCATAATCTGCTGAACAATTTAAAAAAGAACCCGTTGATTCTTGCTTGTCTTATCGGCCGGATCGCCAGATAACTTAAGGGCCTACCTTAAAAAATACGTAATAAGTCATTACTTTTTAAGTGGTTTGATGAAAAAAGCAGCAAATCGTTTTGTCTGAGCTAAAACGTGTTTTTTTGAGTGGCTGAACGCCAGAACCTGGGAGGGGGTGAAGCTTTATCGAATTTCGTCTGTACTACTGGACATGCGCGCCTGCAGACGTATGACTGCCTGGCTGTGAATTTGGCTGACCCGGGACTCACTGACCCCCATCACGGCGCCAATTTCCCTGAGGTTTAATTCCTCGTCGTAATAAAGTGCCATGACCAGGCGTTCACGTTCAGGCAGACTGGCGATGGCTTCCGTGACGATCTGTTGCATATCTTCACGCTGCAAGCCATCGAGAATACTCGGATCATCATTGGTCATGCTGTCTAGGATGGAGTCATCCCCGGTACCCATGTCTTCAAAACTGAGTACCTTGTGGTAACTGTTGTCCTGCAGGATTTTATAGTAATCACCCAGTGACATATCCAGTGACGCCGCGATTTCAGTGTCACGGGCATCACGACCATGCTCGTGTTCGATCTCACGAACGGCTTCGGCCACCATGCGCGCCTTGCGATGCACGGAACGGGGAGCCCAGTCATTTTTGCGGATTTCATCCAGCATGGAGCCACGAATACGGATGCCGGCATAGGTTTCGAAACTGGCGCCCTGGTTTTTGTCGTAATTTCGAGAAGCTTCAAGCAGACCGATCATGCCCGCCTGGATCAGGTCTTCGAGCTGGACACTGGCCGGCAGGCGATTGATCAGGTGACAGGCAATACGCTTCACCAGTGGCGCGTGTTGTTCCACCATATCTTCATGAAGTGCTGATTGAGCAGACCGGTAGGTTGCCGCACCGTTCACGATATGGCCTCCGTATCGTGACCGCTACCTCGGATCAGGCGCTCGACAAAGAATTCCATGTGTCCCCCCGCCGCGGTGGGCAAGGGCCATTTTTCGATTTTTTCTGCCAGTGTTTTATATGCCATTGCTGCTTTACTGCGTGGAAACGCGTCCACGATCGCCTGCTGTTTACGTATCGCCTTGATCACATAGTCATCATAGGGAACATGCCCGATGTAATCCAATGCAACGTCCAAAAAGCGATCAGTCACTTTTGTAATCTTTTCATAGACTTCGCGCCCCTGCTGGGCCGATTTGACCATATTAGCTAATATTCGGAATCTAAACAAACCATGATCTCTATTAAGTAATTTAATAAGTCCATAAGCATCTGTTATAGATGCAGGTTCGTCGCACACCACCACCAGAACTTCCTGTGCCGCCTTGCTAAAAGTCATGACACTGTCTGAAATACCGGCTGCCGTATCCACTATCAGCACGTCAATTTGCTGGCTCAACTGACTGAAGGCCTGAACCAGGCCCGCATGCTGCATGGGATTCAACTCCGCCATTTCCTGTACGCCGGAAGCCGCCGGGATCACGGTTAACCCGTCCGGCCCTTCCACGATGATCTCTTCGAGATCCCGTTCCCCGTTGATCACGTTGGAAAGGTTGTATTTTGGATGTAATCCGAGCAGTACATCGATGTTCCCCAACCCCAGATCAGCATCCATGATCATGACGTTTTTGCCTGCCTGGCACATGGACAATGCCAGGTTAACGGACACATTGGTTTTGCCAACGCCACCTTTACCGCCGGTGACGGTAATAACGCGAACCGGATGTGGATTTTGCATACGTCGGAGTCCCGCGGCCTGATCAACCATAGGAAGCCACCATGCCACTGATAGATACACTTGCCTCATCTTTATCCATGGCTTGTGTTGCTCTTTGCATAATCGTAACGCTCTTGGTCACCAGGCTATGGGCGCGGGCACGATGTAAATCTTCCGGTACCTGTTGTCCGTCACTGTAATAGGCAACCGGTAACTGGTGTTCGATGATACTCGATATGGCGGTTCCCAGGCTCGTGGTTTCATCCACCTTGGTTAAAATGCACCCGGCCAGAGGCATGTCACTGAAAGTACGGATAACTTCATCCAGTACCCCGCGCTGGCTATTGGTCGCCAGGGTCAGGTAGGTCTTGATCATTCCTGGTGTTTCACCGCGGATTAATGACAGTCGCTTACCCAGTTCCACTTCACGTTGACTCGTTCCCGCCGTGTCGATTAATACCAGTCCCTTGTGACGGAACGAAGCCAGGGCATCACGTAGTGCATCGTCATCGTTGGCTACACGCATGGGAATGCTCATGATGCGCGCATAGCTGCGTAACTGTTCATGCGCCGCAACACGATAATTGTCCGTGGTAATCAATGCCACGCTGTTTGTTCCATGTCTGAGAATATAACGCGCAGCTAGCTTGGCA
>JASFOS010000085.1:0-9667 GCA_050116415.1 Thioalkalispiraceae bacterium | reverse complement strand
ACTGGAGCGGGTGGAACCATCCATGACAAAAATACCGTTACTGGTGAAGCCGCAGCGTTTCAACAAAGACTCTATCCGTGATTTGAGTGATTCATCATCCAGCGGGTTAAACTTGTTGAAAACGGGAGCGATAAAAGCCGGGTAGGCCCAGACCAGGAACAGGTTAAAGCCCATCCATACCGCCCAGACTTTTAACCACCACAAGGGTTGTACATCTTCCATTAACCACAGCACAACCCATAGCAGTGGCATACCAAGGATGATAGACAAGGCGACTTGTTTCAGCAGGTCAGAAACGTAAATACGCGGTGTGGTTCGATTGAAGCCAAACTTTTGTTCTATTTTAAAGGTGCGGTAGAGGCTGAAAGGCAGTTCCAGTAGCCCACCCAGCAAGAGCACGCTGAGTATCACGATGCACCCGGTCAGCAGGCTATCCATATCCAGTGACTGCCAGAAATCATCAACCAGCTGCAGCCCACCACCCAGGGTCCATAGTAATAACAACAAACTACTGTAAAATAGTTGATAGCCACTGATCCTGATTTTCGCCAGGGTATAATCAGCAGCCTTCTGGTGCGCTTCTAGCGAAATGTGATCGCGAAAGGTTTCCGGTACTTCGTTACGGTGCGCTTTGACAGTCTGAAGCTGGCGACGATCCAGCCAGAGTTCAACCAGAAAAGCGGCAATCAGGACAGCGATAAAAATTGATGTTACCATGATACGTTCTATTAGTTTGTCGTGTGGATATGAAAAGCAGGGTAGCCTCTGTTAGATTTCTTGGCAAGACTCAGGCAAGGATAAAAATAAAATGACGCAAAATGCCAATAATCTCATCTGGATTGATCTGGAAATGACCGGTCTGGATACTCAGAATGACGTCATCATCGAGATTGCGACGATTGTGACCGATAGCGAACTCAATACCCTTGCAGAAGGCCCGGTATTAGCCATCCATCAACCCGACGAGGTGCTCGCGGCGATGGATGAATGGAACACCCGTCAACATGGCCAGTCAGGCCTGGTGGAGCGGGTTCGCAAAAGCCAGGTCTCGGAACAGCAAGCCGAGCGTCAGACTATCGAGTTCCTCAGTAAATATGTGCCGGCCAACACCTCCCCCATGTGTGGCAACAGTATTTGCCAGGATCGCCGGTTTCTCGCGCGCTGCATGCCTGAACTGGAAGCCTATTTCCACTATCGTAACCTTGATGTCAGCACCCTGAAAGAACTGGCCAAACGCTGGGCCCCCGAAGTTGGGAAGAGTTTTAACAAGGTCAGTAGCCACCTGGCCCTGGATGACATCAAGGACTCGATTGACGAATTACGTCATTATCGTGAGCATTTGATCAAATTACCCTGACAATCCCGCGGTCAAAGCCGTCCTCCTGCACGTCAGTCGTGCAGCCTCAACCCCGCCGGAATCACGCGCCGGCCAGCCAGGTTAGCTTAATGACAAATTGACGCGATACGCTGGTGTCGTCGTCAAAGCTCGTCAAAAAGTTGTCATCCTCAGATTTATTCGATATAAGTTGTTGAAAAACAAACAATTAATACCGTCCCATCTACTGGCATGTGTTTTGCTAAACACTACGGTAAGACACAACAGGTTTTAACACTAACGATATCAGGACTTAACGCATGGCAGATGATGAACTGGATCTGGACGTACAAACGAAAGGTGGTAAAGGCAAGATCGTGTTGCTGGTTGTTGGCGCACTGTTATTGGTAGCAATTGCTGTAGGCGCCACCTTGTATTTCTCCGGTGCACTGAGTGGGGACAAGAAGGATGGTAAAGCCTCGGCCGAGGATCAGGAAAAAGCGGATTTTGAACCCAAGGTAACGCTTTATATGCCGTTGCAACCCGAGTTTGTAGTGAACTTTGAAGATAACAGCGTTGTGAATTACATGCAGGTTGAAATGCAGATCATGGCCAGGGAACAGCGTGCCCTGGACGCGGTGAAACAACATATGCCTGTGATTCGAAACAACATATTGCTATTGCTCAGTACCCAGAAATACCAGGAAGTCAATACACCCGCAGGTAAGGAAAAGTTACGTGCTGAGATATTGAACAGCATTCAACAGGTTCTTAATCAGGAAGCGCGCAGTCACTCCACAGAAACCGAAGCAACGGACGAAGCCGAACAGCAAGCGGAACCGCCAAAAATCGAAGCCGTGTATTTCACGAGTTTAATCATGCAGTAAAAGGGACAAGCCAGTGAGTGACTTATTATCACAAGACGAAATTGATGCGCTACTACATGGTGTTGATAGTGGCGATGTCGATACCGATGGTGACTTTAGCAGTGACGATGGTGTAGCACGCACCTTTGATTTCGCCAGTCATGACCGCATTGTGCGCGGTCGTATGCCAACCCTGGAAATGATTAACGAGCGGTTTGCCCGGCGTTTCCGGGTTACCTTGTTCAACATGTTACGTCGATCAGCGGAAATTTCTGTGGCAGGCATACAGATGCTCAAGTTTTCCGAGTATGTGCATAGCATGTTTGTGCCGACCAGTTTGAATATCGTCAAGGTGGCGCCATTACGCGGCTCCGCATTATGTGTGTTTGATCCAAAACTGGTTTTTATTGTTGTTGATAACTATTACGGTGGTAATGGTCGACATGCCAAGATAGAAGGTCGTGATTTTTCTCCAACCGAACAACGCGTTATCCAGATCGTGCTGGACGATGCATTTAAAGACCTGGAGTCGGCCTGGAAGCCGGTAATGCCGGTCGAATTCAAGTTCGTCAACATGGAAGTTAACCCGCAATTTGCGAACATCGTAAGTCCGACCGAGGTTGTGGTGGTTTCGACCTTCCATGTAGAGCTGGATGGCGGCGGTGGTGATTTCCAGGTCACACTCCCTTATTCAATGCTTGAGCCAATCAGGGAATTACTGGATGCCGGCATTCAGAGTGATACTACGGAACTGGATGATCGCTGGGCAAAATCATTAAACGAAGAAATAAAAGTCGCAGAGGTTGAACTGTCATCGACCTTGACGGAAGCAAGCCTTCCGCTAAGTGAACTGCTTAATCTAAAACCAGGCGATATCATACCCATTGAGTACCCGGAAAAAGTGACCCTCTATGCTGAAGATGTGCCACTTTTTCGGGGCAAGCTTGGTGTTTCCAATGACAACATGGCAATCAAGATACTGGAAGAAGTTGAGCGCCCGGATGACGGGGCGGGTGGCTTACCTACACTGGCAAATAGATAAACGAGGCAAAATGTTATGAGTGATGATGATGTAATGGATGAATGGGCAGAGGCCATGGCGGAAGCGGGTGACGCTCCTGCTGCCGAACCGGCGGATGCAAGCAAGGCTAGCGAAACAACTCTGGGAGCCCAACAGGTTAACTACGAGGAGTTATCAAGTTCGTCGGCTTCAAACAATGATGTCAATATGGACGTGATTCTTGATATCCCGGTAACCATTGCCATGGAAGTTGGTCGCACCAGGATGCCGATTCGTAACCTGTTGCAATTGAACCAGGGCTCGGTTGTGGAGTTGACACGCATGGCGGGTGAGCCGCTCGATGTCATGGTCAATGGCACATTGATTGCGCATGGTGAAGTGGTTGTGGTGAATGAAAAATTCGGTATTCGTCTGACCGACATCATCAGCCCGGCTGAACGCGTGAAAAAACTGAAATAATCATGCGAACGCCAGTTAATCAATTTATTACCGTTGTTGCCAGCATATTGTTTTTGCCAGCGGTATGGGCCGAGCAAACCGCGCAGGCAGGCTTGCCTGTCAACACGGTTAATACCGGCAGTGTTTTGCAAATGTTCTTCGGTTTGGCCGTTGTCGTTGGCCTGATTCTGGGGGTTGCCTGGTTTATGCGCCGGATGGGGCAGTTCCAGGGGCAGGCTAACAGTAATATGAAGGTTGTTGCCGGTATGTCGCTGGGTCAACGTGAACGGGTGTTGCTGCTTCAGGTGGGTGAAACGCAACTATTGATCGGTACCGCACCCGGCTCGATTCGGACCCTGCATGTATTCGACGAACCGGTAATAAGTGCTGACAGCACAACAGCACCCGCCGGTTTTGCCAAGCATTTGAATAGCGTTTTGAAAAACAGGGCTCCGAAATAATGGCGCTACAGAATGTTTTCCGTTTCCTGATCATTTTGCTGCCATTATGGTTGTCGCCGGTTGCCCAGGGCCTGGCAGAACAGGGCTTGCCTGCGGTCACTGTCACCACCACGCCGGACGGTGAACAGAATTACAGTGTCAGTATCCAGATACTGATCTTCATGACCGCATTAACGCTGTTGCCTGCAGCGTTAATGATGATGACCTCGTTTACCCGTATCGTGATCGTGCTGGCGATATTGCGCCAGGCAGTGGGCCTGATGCAGGCACCTTCGGCGCAAACCATCGTTGGCTTATCACTTTTTTTGACATTTTTTATCATGGCGCCGGTATTCGACAAGATAAACAACGTCGCCTTGCAGCCGTATCTTAACGAAAAGCTGAGTGCACAAAATGCTGCGCTCAAAGCCAGTGAACCCTTGCGCGAGTTTATGATGGGGCAAACACGGGATGCGGATATCAGTATGTTCGCTAAGATTTCCGGAGACAATGCCTATGAAACTCCAGCCGATATACCTTTCACTGTTTTAGTGCCCGCGTTCGTTACCAGTGAACTTAAAACCGCATTCCAGATTGGTTTTCTGTTATTCATCCCGTTTTTGATCATTGACCTGGTGGTGGCCAGTGTATTGATGTCCATGGGGATGATGATGTTGTCGCCCATGATTGTTTCCCTGCCATTCAAGATTATGCTGTTCGTGCTGGTTGATGGTTGGAATATTGTAATGGGCACCCTGGCTTCCAGTTTTTATTTATAGGTGATACCCGATGACTCCTGATTCCGTGATGACAGTTTTTCAACAGGCACTGGAAGTCATCCTTGTGCTGGTTTTGATTATCTTGATTCCCGCGCTCGTGGTTGGTCTGTTAGTGAGCATGTTTCAGGCGGCAACACAAATTAACGAGATGACATTGAGTTTTATACCGAAGCTCTTGATTACCCTGGCCACGTTAATGGCAGCAGGACCATTCATGTTGAACATGATGGTCGAATATACCAGTAAACTAATCAGAGATATTCCTTACTTGATTGGATGACTTATGGTGATCAGTAGTGCAGAGATAACAGCGTTAGTCGGTTCATGGTTATGGCCGATGTTCCGCATCAGCGGTATGGTTATTGCTGCTCCTGTGTTCAGCAGTCGTAATGTTCCCCTGCGCATTCGTTTGATTTTGGTGTTGGCAATTACCGCGGTCGTTGCGCCGCTGCTGCCACCGGCTCCAGCGATTGAAGTATTTAGCCCGCTATCTGTACTGGTCATTGCCCAGCAACTGTTAATTGGCATTATTATCGGGTTTGTGGTGCAAATGGTATTTGCAGCCGTCATCGTGGCAGGCCAGGTGGTTTCCATGCAGATTGGCCTGGGTTTTTCCTTGATGGTCGACCCGCAAAATGGTGCACAAACGCCTGTTATCAGTCAGTTTTATGTTCTCATGGTGACACTCGTCTACCTGGCGTTAAATGGTCACCTGGTACTGATCGAAGTATTGGTTGACAGCTTTAAAACGATACCCGTCGGCGTGGCGGGCTTAGGCGCTGAAAGTTTCTGGCAAATTATCGTCTGGAGCAGCCAGATTTTTGCAGGTGGCCTGGCCATCGTACTTCCAGCGGTCGCTTCTATCCTGGTCGTGAATATCGCGTTTGGCATCATGACGCGCGCAGCACCCCAGCTGAATATTTTTGCAATCGGTTTTCCGATAACCATGATGCTGGGTTTTGCCTTGATGCTGATAACACTTCCTGGCGTGATCCCCCGCACCACGAACCTGTTCAATGACGCATATTCAGTAATTCGCTCAATTATGGTGATAGGACAATAAGCGATGGCGGAAACAGAAACAGGCCAGGAACGTACAGAAGAACCCACGGCGCGAAAAAAACAGCAATCGCGTGAAAAAGGCCAGGTTCCGCAGTCACGTGAATTGAACACCATGCTGATGATGTTATCTGCGGGTGCGGCATTGATCATTCTTGGTCCTGGCATGGGGGCAGGTTTCGCTGAACTGCTCGGTGAGTATTTGTCGGTGAGTCGCGAACATGTTTTTGATCCGGTCATGATGATGAAGACATTCAAGCAATGTGTGTTTGATGCATTATTTCTGTTGATTCCGTTCTTCATCGTGATGCTGGTGTCAGCGGTTGCAGGCCCGATTATGATTGGTGGCCTCAATTTCAGTACCAAGGCAATGGCCTTCAAGGCGGAAAAACTCAATCCCGTGAAAGGTCTGAAACGCGTATTTGCCGTGCGTGGCCTGGTCGAGTTAACCAAGGCGTTGGCCAAATTCCTGGTGATTGGTCTTGTGGCCGTGATTTATTTATATGGTCAGGCGGATAACTACTTTTCTTTAAGTGGCGAACCGGTAAACCAGGGCATTATTCATACCGTAAGTTTGCTGGTGTGGGCGTTCCTGGTGATTTCTGCCGCTTTGGTGCTGATTGCGGGTGTCGATGTGCCTTTTCAACTCTGGGATCACAGGAAACAACTGCGTATGACCATGCAGGAAGTCAAGGATGAAAACAAGGATACCGAAGGTAACCCTGAAATACGCTCACGCATCAAGCGTACCCAGCAGGAAATGGCGCAACGCCGGATGATGGCCGAGGTACCCAAGGCTGACGTGGTCATTACCAACCCGGAACATTATTCAGTGGCACTTAAATATGATCAGGCTGGCAACGGCGCGCCGGTTGTGGTTGCAAAAGGCGTCGATATGATTGCCATGCAGATACGAACCATTGCCAGGGAACATGAGGTCACCATTATGCAGGCACCACCACTGGCACGTGCAATTTATCACACCACAGAACTGGATCAGGAAATACCGGAAGGACTTTATCTCGCGGTCGCGCAAGTACTGGCTTATGTATTCAAGCTCAAAACAGCAACGCGTGGACAGAAAAACAAGCAACACGAAATGAATGATTTGCCTATCCCTGATGATATGCAATATGACAGCTAATAACGCAGGAAAAACAAATGGCTGAAGCAGCAGGTTTCGCAGGTACCATAAAAAATATCAGTCGTAGCGGACTGGGTACGCCTATTCTGTTATTAATGATGATGGCAATGATCGTTGTGCCGCTGGCGCCGATCATGCTGGATATTTTCTTCAGTTTTAATATTTCACTGGCGCTGGTGGTGTTGATGGTATCGGTCTATACCTTGCGCCCGCTGGACTTTGGCTTGTTCCCGACCGTGTTGCTGATTACCACGTTGTTGCGCCTGGCGTTGAACGTGGCCTCTACCCGCGTGGTATTGCTTGAAGGACATAATGGGGGGGATGCCGCGGGTAAGGTTATCCAGGCCTTCGGTGAGTTCGTTGTCGGTGGTAATTACGCCGTCGGTATGGTGGTGTTTGGCATCCTGGTGATTATCAACTTCGTGGTCATCACCAAAGGTGCCACGCGTATCTCGGAAGTCAGTGCACGTTTTACCCTGGATGCGATGCCGGGTAAGCAAATGGCCATTGATGCCGACTTGAATGCCGGGCTGATCGATCAGGATACCGCGCGCACCCGTCGCCAGGAAATCAGCGATGAGGCCGAGTTCTACGGCTCGATGGACGGTGCCAGTAAGTTCGTACGTGGTGACGCGGTAGCAGGCTTGTTGATCCTGTTCATCAATATCATTGGTGGCCTGATCATCGGTACCTTGCAGCATGATCTGAGTTTTGCACAGGCAGCTCGTTATTACGTGTTGTTAACCATCGGTGATGGCCTGGTGGCACAGATTCCGGCGTTATTACTGTCGACCGCCGCCGGTATCATTATTACCCGTGCCTCAACCAGTCAGAATATGGGCGAAGAAGTTTTGAAACAACTCTTCAGTAACCCACGCTCATTGATGATTGCCGCAACTATTCTTTTAATCATGGGCTTGATTCCAGGAATGCCTAACCTGGCTTTCCTGACGATTGCGGCGGTAATGGGGGCCGCCAGTTACCTGATACAAAAACGCCAGGCACAGCCGGAGGTTGAAACTCCGGAACAGGAAGCTGCACCGGTTGAGCCGGAAACGCGCGAGCTGAGCTGGGATGATGTTACACCGGTCGACGCGGTTGGTCTTGAAGTCGGTTATCGCCTGATACCCCTGGTTGACAAGGAACAGGGTGGCCAGTTGATGGGACGCATCAAGGGCGTGAGGAAGAAACTTTCCCAGGAACTGGGCTTCCTGATACCCGCGGTGCATATTCGCGACAACCTGGATTTATCACCGACCAGCTATCGTATTACCCTGATGGGCGTGACGATCGGTGAATCCGAAGTCTATCCCGACAAAGAGATGGCCATCAATCCGGGACAGGTGTTTGGTAACCTGCAGGGGATTGCGACTAAAGACCCGGCCTTTGGTCTTGATGCAATGTGGATCGAACCGGGTTCACGTGACCAGGCACAGACCATGGGGTATACCGTGGTTGATAGCAACACTGTGATCGCCACCCACCTTAGCCAGTTATTACAGACTCATGCCAACGAGTTACTTGGGCACGAAGAAGTGCAGCAGTTGCTGGATAAACTCTCTGCCAGTGCGCCAAAACTGGTTGAAAACCTGGTGCCGGATACCCTGTCGCTGGGCGTAATCGTCAAGGTGCTGCAGAACCTGTTGGCTGAAGGCGTACCGATCCGTGACATTCGTACCATCGCCGAAACTCTGGCGGAGCAGGGTGCCAGGAGTCAAGACCCCGACGTTCTGACCGCGGCCACGCGGATTGCCCTGGGCCGGATGATTGTCCAGCAAATCAATGGGATAGCGCCGGAGCTGCCGGTCATCACGCTGGATCCGGGGCTGGAACAGTTGTTGCATCAGTCGATTCAGGGTAGCGAAGGCAACGTTGGAATTGAGCCCGGGCTAGCAGAGCGACTACACAGCGCGTTACAGGAAAGTGTGCAAAAACAGGAGATGGAAGGACAGCCCGCGGTATTACTGGTTTCGGCCATGTTGCGCCCCATGTTGTCGCACTTTATACGACACGCGATTCCAACACTTCACGTGCTTTCGTATAACGAAATACCCAGTGATAAACAAATCAAGATTGTTGCGACGGTAGGTCAGCAACCATCAATGACTAACGCGTAAGGTAGCGGTGTAAGAGAGAGACAGTTATGAAAATAAAACGTTTTACTGCCCCGGATATGCGACACGCATTGCGTAAAGTTCGTGAAGAACTTGGTGCGGATGCCGTGATTCTTTCCAATCATCGCATTGCTGAAGGAATTGAAATTGTCGCAGCGATTGATTATGACGAATCGCTACTGGCAGATAACCCGATACCTAAACGTCAAGGCGATGCCCAGCAGGAGCAAGCCGATGTGCAGGATGAACAACCCGCTACACGACGTCAGGCGGCCCTGGATGATATTCGTTACGGTCGTAATCTACCTGCTTCCGAGCCTCAGCCACGCCTCAGCGAACCGCAAAATTCGCCTGCCATTCATGAAATGCAAAATGAGATCAAGTCATTACGCAGCCTGTTAATGAACCAGTTATCGGGAATGGCCTGGGAACACGAAAACCGCTTGCACCCGGTGAGAGCGCGCTTGATGCAACGTCTGATGGCCTTTGGT
>JASFOS010000084.1:0-9794 GCA_050116415.1 Thioalkalispiraceae bacterium | reverse complement strand
CCAGTTTCATTAATACGACATCACGAGCAAAGCCTTTCTTGAGCGCATCATCAACCATGGCATTACCACCATACTTGATGACCATGGTTTTGCCCTGGAAACGTTGAATATAAGGCAACGCCTCGGTGAGGACCTTGGCAATATTCAGAGCTGTTTTAGAATCAATAGACATATATGTATTGTAAGTTTTTTTATAAATAAAAAATACGTTATCAGAAAGGTAATTGCAGATCCGGTTTCAAATCCAGCAGTGCCTTGCGGAAGCGGCTTTGTACTTTCTTGATGCCTTCTTCAGTCTGGCCCTCGAAACGCAACACCAGGCAAGGCGTGGTATTGGAAGCACGCACCAGTCCCCAGCCATAGGAATAATCTGCACGTACCCCGTCGATCATGCTTACGTTGGCATCACCAAAATCTGCCTCGGCCAGTAACCTGTCCATGAACTTGTGATGTTCGCCTTCCGGCATGGGAATCTTCAGTTCCGGGGTGTTGACGGCATCCGGCAGGGAAGCAAATACCACGCGTGGCTGTCGCATATCCGCGGAAAGGATTTCCAGTAAACGTGCCGCGGCATACAGCGCATCATCGAAACCATACCAGCGCTCTTTAAAGAAAATATGCCCGCTCATCTCACCGGCCAGTAAAGCCCCGGTTTGCTTCATCTTGGCTTTGATCAGTGAATGGCCGGTCTTCCACATCAGTGGTTCACCACCCTTGTCCCAGATGTATTTCATCAAGTTGCTGCTACACTTGATATCGAAAATGATCTGCGCGCCGGGGTTGCGCTTTAGCACATCCTCGGCAA
The DNA here is from genome assembly GCA_050116415.1 of Thioalkalispiraceae bacterium. Lineage (GTDB taxonomy): Bacteria > Pseudomonadota > Gammaproteobacteria > UBA6429 > Thiohalophilaceae > JARRJY01. The sequence continues at coordinate 8,989 of JASFOS010000084.1, read as the reverse complement.
ACAACATCATTAACCGGTCCGGCCAGATCACGTTACCGTCTCCGCTTACTACGCCGACACGATCGCCGTCACCATCAAACGCCAGCCCCAGGTCAGCATGGTTACTCTTCACCGCGTTGATGATGTCCTGCAGGTTTTCCGGCTGACTGGGGTCAGGATGATGGTTGGGAAAATGACCATCCACATCACAGAACATCTCAATGACCTCGCAACCCAGCTGCTTGAACAGGGTTGGGGCAATAGCCCCGGCTACGCCGTTACCACAATCTACAACAACTTTCAGTTTACGCTTAAGCGTGGTATCAGAAGTGATGCGCTGGATATAAGCTTCATTAAGTTCCAGCTTTTTATATTCACCTTCACCACTGGTGAAATCTTTTTTCTCGATGCGCTGACGTAAAGCCTGGATAGTATCACCGGAAAGGGTTTCACCACCCAGTACCATTTTAATACCGTTGTAGTCCGGCGGGTTATGGCTGCCGGTCAACATCAAGCCACTACCCTCGGCATGTTCTGCAGCAGCATAATAGAGCGTGGGTGTTGGCACCATGCCAACATCCAGGACATTGATACCGGTAGAGAGAATTCCTTTTACCAGGGCCTGGCCCAGTTCCGGGCCCGACAAGCGACCATCCCGACCAAAGGCCACGGTCTTCAAGCCACGACTGGCGGCTTCACTGCCAAGTGCACGGCCAATCACTTCAATATTGTTGGCAGTCAGGGTTTTACCGACGATACCGCGTATATCATAGGCCTTGAATATTTCAGCGGCGGGCATGTCAGTACCGGCAGCCTGGCTGCCCGGCACTGGAGCGGCTTCAGGCTTTTTTACCGGTTCATCCCCCGGGCCTTCACCAACATCATCCAGATCATCGTTATCCAGTTCTTCAAGGGTCATGGAGTCTTCTGACAGGTACATGGGATCAATTTCCTGGTTATTGCCCATGCTGATACTGCTGGGATCATGATCACGCTCACGTTCCATGCTGTTGCTCATCGGCATATTATGCAACCTGACCACCGCATCCTTGAACTCCTTCATTTTCACCGAGTATTCATGACTTTTGTTACCTCGAATAACCTGTATCGCGATTTGCATAAAATTTTCCAGATCGGCATTGATAGCGCCGCTTACCGAGCGACGCAACATGAGCACGATGAACGCGACCAGGATCACGGCACAACCAAATACTATCAGCACCGGCAGGTTGAAGATGGAAATGGTAACTGCGGGTGGCACCCAGGCCTTGATCACCCAGCTCGTGCCTGGCACCTCGACAGTGGAATTGTGTGAAGAACGAAATTCTTTGTTACCGGCTTCGCCTAACGGGATAGATTTTTTATCAGCGATGATCTGGGACAATTCGATGTAATTATCATTGACGGCCTGCTCGATCCATTTCTGAATCAATTTCACATCCAGCACCACCTGCATATGCCCCACGACCCGGTTGCCCTGCGCATTCAAAACAGGTTGCACCAGGTCGATATGCTGCTGTTCGGTACCATAAGCATGTACTTCAACCTCGGGCGCTTTCTTGGCATTTTCCGCGTTGCGCATCATATCCAGGCAGGCAAAACTCAGATCTGGCTTCCTGGTACGATCCACTGTTTTCAAACCCGCAGCCAGCAAACGAACCTGTAGTGCAGAAGGAAACAGCGATTTCAGTTGCTGCTCGCGTTCAGTAATGGCGGATTTATTAGCGGATTGAATCAGCTTACCAATGGCAGGCTCCGTGACAATTCCCACCATCAGGTTCTGGTATGAGGTTACCGCTTTACTCAGTTGAGTCGCCGAACGTTGTGCATTCGTCTTGGCCACGATCGCCTGTTGCGCAGCCAGGCGGTTGGCCATATCAAGTTGCGCAATAAATAACGCGGCACCTAAAATTAAAACAAACGCAACAAAGGCAAACAAACTAACTGTTGTAAGCCCCTGTCCACCGGACGACGAGGCACCACCACGTTTTTTTCTTCTGCGAACACTTCTTCTTGCCACGTGCCAATTCCCCTCTTAACAATACCTGTCTTGTAATAGCCTGTTTGCTGTTAACCACGTCCTGTGTGGCCAAATCCACCGGCCGCACGTTCACTTTCATTGAAATCTTCAACAATATCGAATGCGGCCTGCACCACGGGCACGAACACCAGCTGTGCGATCCGATCACCAACTTCAATAGTAAAAGAATCATTACCCCTGTTCCAGCAGGAGACAAACAATTGCCCCTGGTAATCCGAGTCGATCAAGCCGACCAGGTTACCCAGCACGATGCCATGTTTATGTCCCAGTCCCGAACGTGGCAGGATGACCGCCGCCATGCCCGCGTCATCAATATGAATGGCAATGCCGGTAGGAATCAGCTGGGTTTCGCCAGGTTTAATTTCCAGTTTTTCATCCAGACAGGCGCGCAGGTCCATACCTGCTGAACCGTCTGTTGCATATTCCGGAAGAGGAATGTCCTTACCAACACGTGGATCAAGAATTTTGACTTTGATACGACTCATTATTATTGCCTGATTATAATAATTAAAAAAATTTAAACAGGTAACAAGTTACCCGCTACCGACCTTGCCAGTATTAATTAGAAGATTCAATGACGGAATTTCCGTGTTTATCTATTTTGTAATGTCACGACATTATCTTTATTCGCAAGCTTGCCCTTCAGGAAACGTTCATAGCAAGGCACAACCAGTTGTAATAATTCACATGCAATACGTGACTTGCTGGCGACCGCCAGTTCAGCTTCTCCATCAACCCAGAATACTTTTAACGCATTGGTATCGCTATCAAAGGTACCCTGCGTTTCACTGGCGGCGGCACCCACCCAGTTGGCGGCAACCATCTCGATACCCTTGTTACTCAGCTTGCTCCTGGCGTAGTGTTCCAGTTCACTGGTTTCAGCGGCAAACCCGACACAGAAAACAGCCGGGTGATGCTGTTTAACCGTTGCCAGAATATCGGGCGTGCGCTCCAACTTCAGGGTCATTGTATCATGCTGCTTTTTAACCTTGTCATCGGCGACCTTGAGCGGGCGATAATCGGCCACGGCGGCGGCGGCAATAAAAATATCCACTTCGCCGATTCGGTTCATCACCGTTTCGAACATGTCCTGGGCGCTGATCACATCAATACGTTCAACGTGGGGCTGCGTGGCCAGCTGTACCGGGCCGCTCACCAGTATTACCCTGGCACCGGCTTCGGCGGCGGCCTGCGCCAGCGCAAACCCCATTTTGCCCGAGCTATGGTTGCTCAGGTAGCGTACCGGGTCGATGGCTTCACGAGTTGGCCCCGCGGTGACCAGCACGGTTTTGCCACTCAGGCTGCCCGAAGCAAACAGCTCGGCCAGTTGCTCGACGATAGCCAGCGGTTCCAGCATGCGGCCGCTACCCACATCGCCACACGCCTGCTCACCCTCAACCGGGCCCAGCATCACCATGCCGCGTTGCTGCAGGGTTTTCACGTTATCCTGGGTCGCCGCAGCTTGCCACATGTTGACGTTCATCGCCGGCGCCAGCGCCAATGGCACCTTGCTGGCCAGGCAAATGGCGGTCAGCAAATCGGCAGCTCGCCCCTGGCGCAGGCGGGCCATGAAATCAGCACTGGCGGGCGCGATTAAAATCGCATCCGCCCAGCGTGACAGTTCAATGTGCCCCATGCCGGCTTCGGCTTCGTTGTCCAGCAACTCCTGGTAGACCGGGTAACCGGACAGCGCCTGGAAAGTCAGCGGCGTGACGAAGGCATTGGCCCCCTCGGTCATGACCACGCGTACTTCGGCACCGGCTTCACGCAGGCGACGCACGATCTCACCGGCCTTGTAAGCGGCAATGCTGCCGGTGACACCCAGCAGAATGTGTTTGTTCTGAAACCTGTCCATATATATTAGAGTGTATCAAAAAATCCCCTCAGGTCTCTGTAAGAAAAGCCTGATTTCCAACCGGGCAGAAATCACTTACCATGCCCGTAGCCATTAATCCACATGATGCTGACAGGGAGGTCAGATATGCCCATTCGTGATTGGCCGGAAGCCGAACGTCCCCGTGAAAAACTGCTTGCTCGAGGTCCTGCCGCACTGTCTGATGCGGAATTGCTGGCCATCTTTCTGCGCACCGGCACCCAGCAGCACAGCGCGGTCGATCTTGGCCGTAAGCTACTCAACAGCTTTGACGGGCTGCGCGGCCTGATGGACGCCAGCCAGCAACAGATTTGCCAGCAACCCGGGCTTGGTATGGCCAAGTATGCCCAGCTCCAGGCGGTACTGGAATTGAGTCGCCGCCACATGGCCGAAACCCTGGAACGCACTGACGTGCTCACTGACCCCAACGCTACCCGCCGTTACCTAATGGCGCGCCTGCGTGACTACCCGCACGAGGTATTTGCCTGCCTGTTCCTGGATAACCGGCACCGGGTGATTGTCTACCAGGAACTGTTCCATGGCACCATTAATGGCACCTCGGTACACCCCAGGGAGGTGGTAAAACGCTGCCTGGCGCATAATGCCGCAGCCGTGATCCTGGCCCACAACCACCCGTCGGGTGTCGCCGAGCCCAGCCAGGCGGATATCAAGTTGACCGAGCGCCTGCAGGAGGCCCTCGCCCTGATCGATGTACGGGTGCTGGATCACGTGGTGATCGGCGACGGTGAAAGCACCACCCTGGCCGAGCGTGGCCTGATTTAGTGGCTCAAAAAGGGCAAAATTTCCCGATCACGGGAATTCGCCCTTGTAACCTGGCGCCGATCTGCGTAAAATTCGCGCTCTTTTACTGTGACTGGTCGAGATAGCCAGAATCTGGAGAACGAACAATGTCGAGAGTCTGCCAAGTAACCGGCAAGCGCCCCATGACGGGAAACAACGTATCCCACGCGCATAACAAGACGCGCCGTCGCTTTTTGCCGAACCTGCATACCCACCGTTTCTGGGTGGAAGCTGAACAACGTTTTGTCCGCCTGCGTGTCAGTTCCAAAGGTATGCGCATCATCGACAAGAAAGGCATTGACACTGTGCTGGCCGAGCTGCGTGCCCGCGGTGAGAAGGTGTAAGGAGATAACCCATGCGTGACAAGATTAAACTGGTATCCAGTGAAGGCACTGGCCACTACTACACCACCACCAAGAACAAACGTAACATGCCTGACAAGATGGAGATCAAGAAATATGATCCCGTGGTTCGCAAGCATGTGATCTACAAGGAAGCAAAAATCAAATAAGCTTTCCCTGGTTTGCAAAATATAAAAAACCCGCCTGAGGCGGGTTTTTTATTAGCTGTGGCTCACCAACAATCACTACTTGTAGAAGTTTTCATAGTAATAGTTGGTGGCCTCGACGAAGCCCTCGATACTGCCACAATCGAAGCGCTTGCCCTTGAACTTGTAGGCCATCACGCAGCCCGCCTTGGCCTGCGCCATCAGGGCATCGGTTAACTGGATTTCACCGTTTTTACCTGGTGGCGTGTCACGCAGATAATTGAAGATATCCGGGGTCAGTATGTAGCGGCCAATTACCGCCAGGTTACTGGGCGCCTTGTCCTGATCGGGCTTTTCCACCATATCCATCACCCGGTAGATATTGTCATTGACCATTTCGCCACTGATCACCCCGTACTTGTGGACTTCCTCCATGGGCACTTCCTGGATGGCAATAATCGAACACCTGAACTGTTCATACAACTGTACCATTTGCTGCAGTACGCCGACATCGTCGTTCAAGCAGAGGTCATCGGCCAGCACCACGCCGAACGGCTGATTGCCGATCAGGGTTTCCCCGGTCAAAATAGCGTGACCGAGTCCTTTCATCTGTTTCTGCCGGGTATAGGTGAAGGTACATTTCTCGATCAGCTCACGGATTTGCGCGAGCTTTTTCTCCTTGCCGGTACCGGAAATTTCATTTTCCAGCTCATAACTGATATCAAAATGATCCGGGATGGCCCGCTTGCCCCGCCCGGTGACAAATGCCATGTCGGTAATTCCCGCCGCGGAGGCTTCTTCAACACCGTACTGGATCAGCGGCTTATCCACGATCGGCAGCATTTCCTTGGGCATGGACTTGGTCGCAGGTAAAAACCGTGTCCCATAACCGGCAACAGGAAACAGGCATTTCTTAATCATAAAACTTCTCCATCACATTACTTTCTCAACGTCGCTGTTGTGCAAATCAACAAATTAGCTTTCCCATGACTGCTGCAGCATTCATGCCACGTCGTGAAGCACAACCGCTCTTCCTATCTGGTATGAGAAATGCAGGCGTATCGTAAAGGCTAGCCGTGGCTAAAATACGCGATTAACAGGGTTACTTCAATAGAATTCCTGTACCAGGATTGTGCAACGGGCCTGTCCCGCACTGAATTTGTGCGCCATGCCTTGCTTTTAGCCTGGCCATAGACAAGAGTAAAACAGTGTCCGGCTTAAATTTAAAGAACCCTATGAATACACAACTCGACGAACCCGCCCTGTTAAGTGACATCGAAGACCACTTAAGCAATATCTATCCCGACCAGTACCCTGAAATCGCAACCCGGGTATTGCATGTCATTGAGAAATATATCCCGTTTGCCCTGCAGGAAGCGGAAGAAGTCTGGAGTGAACAGGATATCCTGCTCATCACCTATGGTGACAGCCTGGTTGAAAATAACCGCAAACCACTGCAAACCCTGTTTCACTTTCTCGACACGCACCTGACCGAAACGATCAACAGCGTACATATCTTACCCTTTTTCCCGCACAGCTCGGATGATGGCTTTTCGGTGATTGATTACCGTGTTATCAACCCGGAACTGGGTGACTGGGAAGATATCAACCGTATTGCCAACAAGTTCAGGTTAATGGTCGACCTGGTGATCAACCATGTTTCCAGGGATAGCCTGTGGTTTTATGACTATGTGGCCAACCAATACCCGGCACGAGACTATTTTATTGAACTACCCGCCGATACCGATGTCAGCCTGGTAACCCGGCCACGTAACACACCGTTACTGGTTCCGGTCAACACGCATCGAGGTATGTGCCATGTCTGGGCCACCTTCAGCGAGGACCAGATTGACCTGAATTTTTGCAACCCTGATGTATTAATTGAATTTATTGACATCCTGCTTTATTACATTGCCAACGGTGCACGCCTGATTCGACTCGATGCGATAGCCTTCCTGTGGAAAAAATTAGGCACCAACTGTATTCATCTTGATGAAACTCACGAAGTCGTCAAATTACTGCGCGACATTATCAACCATGTCGCACCTGACTGTATTCTGATCACGGAAACCAATGTGCCACACGAAGAAAACCTCAGTTATTTTGGTGATGGTGATGAAGCGCACATGGTCTATCAATTCAGTTTACCGCCGCTGGTTTTACACGCGCTTAACCGGGGCACCGCGAAGTACCTGACACAATGGGCCGCCGAGTTGCCCGAATTGCCCAAAGAATGCAGTTATCTGAACTTTACCGCGTCCCATGATGGCATTGGACTACGCGCGCTTGAAGGCATATTGCCAGAACATGAAATTGAAGACCTGATCGAATGCATGCAACGCTTTGGTGGTTTTGTCAGCATGAAAGCCAACCCGGACGGCAAGGATAGTCCCTATGAAATCAATATTTCGTTATTCGACGCCATGCAGGGCACCCGTCGCAATATTGATCAATGGCAGGTCAATCGTTTCATTTGTAGCCAGGCAATTATGCTTGCCATGCAGGGTATCCCTGCTTTTTATATACATAGCCTGCTGGCCACACCCAATGATTTACACAGCGTCGAACTAAGCGGGCGTACCCGTTCCATTAACCGTAAGAAATGGCTCCACGATGAACTACAGACTTTACTGGAAAGCCATAACACGCCAAATTATGAAGTGTTTAATGAACTGAAACGGATTATATCCATAAGAAAAAACCAGGCCTGTTTCCATCCAGACTGCGGTCAGGAAATTATTGATATCAATGACAGTATATTTTCCCTGCTAAGAACTGACCAGCCGGGTAACCAAAAGCTTTTCGCGATTTTTAATGTAACAGCCGTGCCTCAGCAAATCACGCTCAAGGATCGCCCGGACCTGAGCGACCTGGCTGACTGGTATGATCTTATCTCTATGCAACCGCTGCAAACCATTCTCCCCGGGATAACGCTGCAACCTTACCAGTTCATGTGGCTGGTAGAAATGCGTAAAGATAGTTAATTGTTGTCTTCCTCGACGGCCTCGTAGAGCCGTTCTAGAATATCCGGGATGGCGCTGACCACCCTGTTCCAGCTGGGGATGAAGGGCGTTTCCATCGGATTGTTAAGAAAATGATCACCGGCCAGCATGATATTCCTGGCAAACATTTCAACCGCCTGCTCCTCGCTGTGCCGATCAATGTGCAAACCATTCATGATCGCGTCATTGTAATAGGTTTCGATAAAATCCAGCGCAATACGGTAATAGGTGGCCTTGATAGTACGAAAGGTTTCCAGGTTGAACACGATGCCATTTGTCGCCAGCTTTCTGAAAATCGCCTTGGAGATATCCAGACACATTTTCGACAAACCTGCCTCAGGGTTATCATGTGACATGGGCTGGTGCTTGTGATCATAGCGGTCGGTAATATCAACCTGGCATAAACGGTTGGTTGAGTAATTGCGCTTTACTTCAGATAACACACCAATTTCCAGCCCCCAGTCACTGGGGATACGAATATCATTGAATGCATCGACCCGCATGGAAAACTCGCCAGCCAACGGGTAACGATAACTGTCCAGGTACTCGAGATATTCCATGCTACCGAATATTTTTTTCAGCGCACGTAACAATGGCGTGACCAGCAAGCGGCTGACCCTGCCATTTAATGCAGTATCAGTAGTGCGCGCGTAGTAGCCTTTACAAAATTCGTAATTGAAATTGGGATTGGCCACCGGGTACATCAGTCTCGCCAGCATATCACGCTTATAGGTAAGGATATCGCAATCATGTAACGCAACCGACTCGGCTTTACCTGAAGCGAGGATGTAACCATAACAATACCA
>JASFOS010000083.1:0-10061 GCA_050116415.1 Thioalkalispiraceae bacterium | reverse complement strand
TGCCGGCCATCCAGAAAATAGGGGCCAGGTACAGGCGTAATGCCAGTGGCGCGACAAAGTCGATAGCTCTGGCGCGATCCAGTAAAGCTTCAAGTTTGATGATTATATCCATATCCGCGATCCTTGTTATATACAGTTACCTGGATAACCGGCTTAGCGGGTACCAATCAGGATGTTTTTCTCACGGAGACTTTTGAGTGTGTCAATGCCGCCATTTAGCACCAGGTTGCGATCCAGCTGGGGTAGCTGGTCGGCGATCTGAGCGAGTAACTGTTGACCGGTCAACCCGGGTTGTTCTGTTATCATGTTTACCAGGTGGGCACTGATTGGGTTTACTTCGAGAAAGTGTACTTCATCATCCATGTCACGGTAGGCGATGATAAATGTCGTGGACTCACCGGCTTGTTCAGGGATGAAATCAGGACTGATTTGATGAACCGGGTATTGATAACTCAATAGCCAGGCGAGGGGGGAAAGTACCGGTTTCCCTGAAAGCAAGTCACCCTGCGGGTTAATGCTTTGATCCTCGATGGTTTTATCAGAAACAGCCAATGCCAGTTCGACCCATTCATAGTGGGCAAGTTCCTCTATAAACGGGAACTCATTAGCGGATTCAGGCTGTGTTTCCAGGAACTTGAGAAACTCGCGCGGCAACTCGGGGAACAAGGGCGTATGTGCTTTATGGTGTTCAAAGTAATCGCGAATCAACGCGTGCCAGCTATCATCATCATGGAGTGAACGTAACACCGGGAAGGTATTACTCATAAAGCCTTCCACGTTGTTATAGAACAATTCGTTGTAGATGTTCATACGACGTTGTTCAACATCAGGCGGGCAGGGGTTCTTGTCCGGGTTACGAATGTGCGATGCAAATTCGTACTGCTTACGGATAAAACCGGGTTGATCAGCCGTGTTGTTGCTGCTCATCTTTATTGATCCATTTATGCTGGATAGTGGTAATGGTTTCTACTTCGGTCAGCAACTGTTCCAGGGGTGGGATATTAAAGTCCCGTTCCAGTAACGTGGGTAGCGCGCCGAAGTGTTGATAGGTTTTATCCAGCAACTCCCATACCGGGTCAATCACATCAGCACCATGGGTGTCGACAATCAGGTCCTCGGCTTCGTTGTAGTGACCGGCAACGTGCACGTACATGATTCGCTCACCAGGCAAGGCTTTCATATATTCAACGGGATCATAATGATGGTTGATGCTGTTGACGTAGATGTTATTGACGTCGAGTAACAAGCCACAATCGGCCTGTTCAAGCACGGCATTAATAAACTCGATTTCGTCCATCTCTTTACCAGGTGCCGCATAGTAGGACACGTTCTCCATGCCGATGCGTTGGCCGAGAATATCCTGGACACGCTGGATGCGTTCTACCACGTATTTAATCGCTTCTTCGGTGAAGGGAATTGGCATCAGGTCATACAGGTGACCATCATCGCTGCAATAACTCAGGTGCTCGGTATAGCAACGAATTTCGTGCTCCTTGATGAAGCGTTTCAGTTTATGCAAAAACGCTTCATCAAGGGGCGCTGGGCTACCAATGGATAGTGACAGGCCATGGGCAACAAAGGGGTGCTGTTCTGTCAGGGCGCGGAATTTTCTGCCAAATGCGCCACCGACACCGATCCAGTTCTCGGGAGCGATCTCCATGAAATTAACCTGGTCAGGGGACTGGCCTGCGAGCTCTTTCAACATCGAGCGTCGCAGACCCAGGCCTGCACCTTGTACTGGAAAGGTACGTTCAGACATGGTGGTTATTTGTTACCACCACATTTGCCTTCGCCACACTTGCCTTCTTTTTCAGACTTCTTGCCGCCGCATTTACCTTCCATGTTTTTTTCCATTTCTTTGGCGCCACCGCACTTGCCTTCACCGCATTTACCTTCTTTATCGGTTTTTGTGCCGCCACATTTACCTTCCGCATCGGTTTTTTTCTGGCCGCCACACTTGCCTTCCGCGACTTGCATGTAACCGCTGGACAGTTCATTCATGGCAAAAGGATTGCTGGCTTCAGCCGCATTTGCAATATTGCTCGCAGCCATGCTGGCAGCAAAAGCAGTACCCAGTGCAATAGATAATGGTTTTACATTTGATTTCTTGGACATTTTTTGTCTCCAACTATATTGGTTATAAATTAGCCATCACGGCTGTGATGAAATTAGTATTCAGTGTCTTTGCTTTGTAGCAGTGCTGATTGTGACATGAAGTTATCACGGAAGTTTCAAGATTATTGACAACAACTTCACAAAAAATCAACATTAGAAAGGTCTAATATGTTGTCAGAGAAGCTTGCGCAGGCATTCCAGGTATTGTTGTTCATCGGGCATGGCCTGGTTGTGTTGTGCTTCCCACATCATTTGCCCCAGGCATTCCATTATATGATGTTCGACCGTATGTGCATCGCCCAGTTTAGTAACTAATTGCTGGTAAAGATCCTTGATACCAGCCGGGCGGTTGGTTCCCAGCTGTTCCGCGATGGCAATATGCATGGACATATGCAGGAACGGATTGGTTTCACCCATCTCGGGGGTATAGTCCTTATCCAGGTATTTTTGTTCATCATCCAGTAACGCGTGGTATTCAGGATGCTGCTGGATGATCTGGGCAACCAGTTGTTCCAGCGGCTCCAATGTCTCGCCTGACTGGTGTTTTTGCCAGCTGGTGAAAAACATTTTGCGTAATTGTCCACGGTCGTTGCTGAACATAGGGCTTACTCGATTACTTTCTCATCAAATTCACAAAGATCTTCAATCACACAGGCACCACAGCGTGGTTTACGGGCCACGCAGGTATAACGGCCGTGCAGGATCAGCCAGTGATGGGCATCCTGCTTGTAGCGTTTTGGCACCACTTCGAGCAGCCTGGTTTCCACCTCGTTGACATTTTTACCCGGCGCCAGCCCGGTGCGGTTGGAGACACGAAAAATATGGGTATCAACCGCAATGGTCGGGTGGCCAAAGGCGGTATTGAGAATCACGTTGGCGGTTTTCCGGCCCACGCCGGGCAAGGCTTCCAGTGCTTTCCTGTCTTCGGGCACCCGGCTGTGGTGCTGTTCAATCAGGATCTGGCAGGTCTTGATGATGTTCTTGGCCTTGCTGTTATACAGGCCAATGGTCTTGATGTGTTTTTTTAGTCCAGTTTCCTTCAAGGCGAGGATTTTCTCCGGGGTGTTGGCCACGGCGAACAATTTTTCAGTTGCCTTGTTGACACCTTTATCAGTGGCCTGGGCAGACAGGATGACTGCGATCAGTAGCTCAAAAGGCGACTGGTAATTGAGCTCCGTAGTTGGTTCCGGGTTCTGCTTTTTCAGTCGCTTGAACAGCTCGGCGACGTGTTCTTTCTTCATCAAACCTGCCTGGTATTAAGTTGTAGCCTGGGCCAGTTGTTTTTCAGCCAGTGATTTTTGTCGTTGTTCCTGTTTTTTATCAATCACGTTTTTTATCGCGATCAGGATACCCAGGCCGATAAATGCACCTGGCGGGAGAATCGCCAACAGGTAGCCACGGTAATCTTCTATCAGCACAATTTTCAGCCATTGACTACCTTCACCGAACATTAAATCTGCTTGCGCAAACAGGGTGCCGAAGCCAAGCCCTTCACGTAATGCGCCCAGCATTAACAGTACAGCAGTAAAGCCCAGGCCCATGAACAGGCCATCGATGGCTGAAGGCAGTGGTGCGTTTTTCGAGGCAAACGCTTCGGCACGCGCAATGATCGAGCAGTTAGTGACGATCAGCGGGATAAAGATCCCCAGTATCTTGTAGAGCTCATGGAAATAAGCATTCATGGCCAGTTCAATGATGGTCACGATCGAGGCAATAATGAGCACGAATACCGGGATGCGAATCTCGGCCCTGACCCAGTGGCGTATCAGGGAGACGGTCAGGTTGGAAGCAACCAGTGTGAGAATGGTCGCGAGCCCCAGGCCCAACGCGTTAATCACGGTATTGGTCACCGCCAGTAACGGGCACAAGCCCAGCAACTGCACGAAGGCCGGGTTGTTGTTCCATAGACCATTATTGATAATCTCACGCTTGCTCATACTCATAGTGGCATCATCCTATCAAATCGATTTGCTGATCGGTTAGCTTCATGGCGGGACGTTCAAATATCATTGCCTGGTGTAGCTTAAAATATTGCAAGGCATTGTGGACCGCTTTAACAACCGCGCGCGGGGTAATGGTGGCGCCGGTAAACTGATCAAATATGCCGCCGTCACGTTTTACCCGCCACTCCCGTTTGGCCGTGTTGTCCAGGCTTTTGCCACTGAAACCGAGAATCCAGTCACTTTTGCTTATGTCAATCGCGTCACCCAGCCCAGGGGTCTCTTTATGCTTGGTCACGCGTACCCCGATCAGTTTGCCCGTATGATCGATGGCAACCAGTAATTCGATATTGCCGTTGTAGCCATCCGGGGCGACGGCATTGATGATAGCCGCCACGTTTTTGCCGTCCTTGCGAGCCCGGTAAATATTGACCGGTTTCTTGCTGCCCAGCATTGCCTTGTCAGTCACCTGGATCACGTCCAGGAACATATCATTATCATGCATGGCCGGGGTAATCAGGGTGTGCAAGCTGTTAAGCAGGAATTCGCGTTCATTGGCGGCAATCCGTTGTGCCGTGTTGTCAAAGGTCAAGGCAACCAGGGTGGTGCCAATAATGGCAAACAGGCCAAGCAGCCCGGCGCTTTTCGACATATTGCGCAGCAAGCTCATGGTTAGTCTTTCTCCTGGCCGAACACGCGTGGCTGCGTGTAGTAATCAATAGTCGGTACCGCCATGTTCATGATCAATACGGCAAAAGCAACGCCATCGGGATATCCCCCCCAGGTGCGAATGATATAGGTCAGGGCACCGATACCGATGCCATAAAGTAGCTTGCCCTTGTTGGTGGTGGCCGCGGTCACCGGATCCGTGGCGATGAAAAACGCGGCTAACATGGCGCCACCGCTGAACAGGTGGAATAACGGCCCAGGGTAAAAGTCTGAATCAACCCCGTTGAAAAACGCGGCGATAAAAAACAGGCTGGCAAGAAAGGCCAGTGGGATATGCCAGCTGATGACACGCATGAACAATAGCAGCAAACCACCCAGTAAAAACATCAGGTTGATCCATTCCCAGCCTGTTCCTGCCAGGCCACCAAACAGGCTTTCCTGCTGGACCTTGATCTCGTCCAGGGTAATGTTCATGCCCAGGTTGGTTTTCACCGTGTCGAGCACGGTTGCCATGGTCACCGCATCGTAGGATTTACCCGCGGGCAACTCACCAAAGAAACTGTAGTTGAAGAAATCCGCGGCACTCAAGGCATGCTCAAGCGGGTTGATCCAGGTGGTCATCTCCTGCGGAAACGCCACCATCAACATCACGTAGCCTGCCATGGCCGGGTTGAAAGGGTTATAGCCCAGGCCACCATACAGTTGCTTGGCGATGACGATGGCAAACAGTGCACCCAGGAACACCAGCCACCAGGGGGCCAGGGTAGGTAACGCCAGCGCCAGCAGGATAGCGGTTAATGCCGCGCTACCATCGCTGATGAACGGTTTGACAGGCCGGTTGCGCAGCTTTAATACGATGGCTTCGGCAACCAGCGCAGTACTAATGGCGATGGCAAGGTTAATCGCCACCCCCCAGCCAAAGAAGTAAATCATCACCAGGGCACCGGGGATCAGGGCATACATCACGGCCAGCATTACCTTGCTGACCGTATCAGGCTGATTGCTATAGGGTGAACTTGCCATGATCATGATGCGTTGCTTTCCTTATCGTTAAGGGCGGCCTGTTTCTTTTCGCGTGCAGCAGCCCGACGTTTTTCCACTTCCTCGATGGCTTTACGTTGAGCCTCACTCAGGTTATCGATGTTGGCGGCCTTGGCATTTTGCTGTTCACGCTTGGCTTTAACGCGTGCCATGGCGGCCTCGATAGCCGCCTTCTTCTTGTCTTGTTCGGTATCGGTCTCGTTACTGGCCGCTTTAAGCAGTTCTTTTTTGCGGCGTTTACGTTCTTCATCTTCGGCTTTCTTGCGTTCCAGGCGATAAAGCCGGAATTCGTGACGTTCCCGTGCCGCATCGGATTTCTGCTTGTCACGTTCCTGCGCCCATATCTCGGTTTTGGCAAATCGATAGTACTGAACCAGTGGAATATGACTGGGACAAACATAGGCGCAACAGCCACATTCAATACAGTCAAACAGGTTATAGTCCTGCGACTTGTCCAGGTCCTTGGCGCGCGCGTACCAGTAGAGTTGTTGCGGCAGCAATTGTGCGGGGCACACCTTGGCACATTCGCCACAGCGTATACAGGGCATGGCTGTCGGTGGCTGGTAGATATGATTGTTGGTCAGTATACAGTTGGTGGTTTTGATTACCGGAATGCTCGCATCCTTCAATTCAAATCCCATCATCGGCCCACCCATGATGGTCTGTTTTAGATTATCAGGTTCACATTGCTGCAACAGGAATTCAATCGGTGTGCCGATGCGCGCCTTTAAATTGCGGGGATGTTTAATCCCGTAACCACTCACCGTTACGTAACGTTCGATTAAAGGCTGGCGACGATAGATGGCATCGGCAACGGCCGCCGCGGTGCCGACGTTATGGCAAACCACACCAACGTTGATGGGTAACCCGTGAGAAGGCACTTCCTTGCCGGTAACTACCTTGATGAGTTGTTTCTCACCCCCTGCCGGGTAAATGGTCGGGATCTGGATGATCTTGATGAATTCCGCCTCGTGCTCGTGTAAAGCATTGACCAGCATGGTGTGTGCTGTGGTCTTGTTATCTTCGATGGCGATAATGCATTGTTCGGCGTTGAGCGCGTGGCGCATGATGAGCAGGCCGTCAAGTATCTTGCGCGGCGCATCCTGCATCAGCATTGCATCACAGGTAATGTAGGGTTCACACTCGGCGCCATTGAGGATCAGGGTTTCAACCCGGGCGTCGGGGCCGGGGTTTAACTTGATGAAGGAGGGGAAGCCGGCGCCTCCCAGCCCGACAATGCCTGCTTCGCGAATAACGTTACGCAAGGCGCTCAGGCTCAGCGCCTTGAAATCAATTGGAGTGTCATCAACCTCCAGCGCGCTATCCTTGCCATCGGTCTCGACGATGATGCAGGGTGCACTCATCCCGGAAGGATGCGGAACCGGGTGGTCCTCTATGGCAACGACTTTACCGGAACTGGTGGCATGGACCGGCACACTGATATAGTCACTGGCCTGGGCAACCATCTGGTTTTTTAACACCGTGTCACCAACCTTGACGATCGGTTCGGCCGGGTTACCGATATGCTGTTGCAGGGGCAGTACCAGGCGGGGAGGGATGCCTGCTCCCACGACCGTTTCATGCATGGACATATCTTTGTGTCCATCCAGTTTCAGGCCACCATGAAAATGCCACAGACGCGGTTTCATGAACTTACCTCGTTCTCGATGCGATTTTCAGGATAGGGCCATTTCCAGGTTTGCAGCGTGTCCTTGACCGGTTTGACATAAATACAATCCACCGGGCAGGGTGGAATGCACAGGTCACAACCCGTACATTCATCTTCAATAATGGTGTGCATCTGTTTTGCTGCGCCCAGAATGGCATCAACCGGGCAGGCCTGGATACACAGTGTACAGCCGATACATAACTGTTCATCGATGACCACCACGGTTTTTTCCGTGTGTTGACCGTGTTCCTCGTTCAATGGTTTGAAGTCCACGTCGAGTAAATCGGCCAGCGCGTGGATCACCGCTTCGCCACCCGGCGGGCACTGGTTGATATCCGCTTCACCTTTGGCAATGGCTTCGGCATAGGGACGACAGCCCGGATAGCTGCATTGTCCGCACTGGGTTTGCGGCAAGATAGCATCAATCTGGTCGACCACCGGGTCGCCTTCCACCTTGAAACGTACCGCGGCGAAACCCAGCAACAAACCAAAAATAATCGCCAGCACGCTGATAACGAGTATTGCTTCAAGCATATTAAGCCTTCACCAGTCCAGCAAAACCCATGAAAGCCATCGACATCAAGCCGGCGGTGATCAAGGCAATGGAGGCGCCCTGGAATGCTTCAGGCACGTCGGCCACCGCGATGCGTTCACGCATGGCAGCAAACAGGATCAATACCAGCGAAAAGCCTACCGCGGCCCCAAAACCATACAGGGCCGATTCAATGAAGCCGTGCTCGGTTTGCGTGTTTAACAATGCCACGCCGAGTACTGCGCAGTTAGTGGTGATCAGCGGCAGGAAAATGCCCAGCACCTGGTAGAGTAACGGGCTGGTCTTATGCACCACCATCTCGGTGAATTGCACCACCACGGCAATGACCAGGATAAAGGCAATGGTACGCAGGTATTCCACACCCAGCGGCGCAAGCAGGTATTCATTGACCAGGTAACTGCACACTGATGACAGCGTTAATACGAAGGTTGTGGCCAGGGCCATGCCGGTTGCGGTTTCGAGTTTGCGTGATACGCCCATGAAGGGACATAGTCCGAGGAACTTCACCAGGACGAAGTTATTTACCAGAATGGTGCTGATCAGAATTAGCGCGTATTCTTTCATGTATTCAGGTACAAGTTACAAGGATTATGTAATTTATAAATTACCAGTTTAAAAACTAGTATATATGAATATCGTGATCTATATCAGTTATAGTCATGTTCTATAACTTAAAGTTTTCAAGGGTATAAGTTGCACCTACCCTTGTTTGATAGAACGTGCGTTGTTTACTTGACCCGCATGCCGGGCTGGGCGCCGTCGTGGGGTTCCAGTATCCACAGATCCTTTCCGCCCGGTCCCGCGGCCATGACCATGCCTTCTGATAAACCGAAGCGCATTTTGCGAGGCTTGAGATTGGCCACCATCACTGTCAGCTTGCCCTCCAGGTCTTCCGGTGCATAGGCCGACTTGATCCCGGCAAACACGTTGCGGGTTGTTGCTTCGCCAATATCCAGGGTGAGTTGCAGTAACTTATCCGCCCCTTCCACGTGCTCGGCTTTGACTATGCGTGCGATACGCATATCAATCTTGGCAAAATCATCAAATTCAATCTGTTCGGCAATGGGTTCCACTTTGCTACTCGCTTTACGTTCTTTTTTCGTAGGTTGCTCGGCAAGGTCCTGTTTAGAGGCATTGAGCATGGCATCAACCTTGTCCTGCTCGACACGGGTCATCAGCGGTTTGAATTTATTGATGGCGTGATCGGTCAAGGGTGAGTGAATATCCTGCCAGCCCAGTGGCTCGATGTTCAGGAATTGTTCCGCTGCCTCGGCCATCACCGGTAATACCGGCTTGAGATAGGCCATCAATACCCGGAACAGGTTAATACCTACACTATATATATCCTGTACTTGCCGTTCCTTGCCTTGTTCCTTGGCCAGGGCCCAGGGTTTTTGTTCGTCGATATATACGTTGGCCTTGTCAGCCAATGCCATGATGTCACGAATGGCGTGACTGTATTCACGTTGTTCAAACAGGTTGGCGATATGCGCACCGGCGTCGACAAATTGTTGATATAACTCGGGTTCTGTACACGCGGCACTTAACTTGCCGTCACATTTTTTCTTGATGTAACCGGCACAACGGCTGGCAATATTGACGACCTTGCCGACCAGGTCACTGTTAACACGCTGAATAAAATCATCCAGGTTAAGGTCCAGATCTTCGATACCCTTGCCGAGCTTGGCGGCAAAGTAGTAGCGCAGGTATTCCGGGTTGAGATGTTCAAGGTAAGTGCGGGCCATGATGAAGGTGCCACGCGACTTGGACATCTTCTGGCCATTGACCGTCAGGAAACCATGACAAAATACCGCGCTGGGTTTGCGGAAACCGGCGCCACTGAGCATGGCAGGCCAGAACAGGGTATGAAAATAGGCGATGTCCTTGCCGATAAAGTGGTATAGCTCGTATTGACTATCGGCATCCCAGTAAGCGTCGAAGTCCAGGTCGTCACGCTGGGCGCACAGCTGTTTGAAACTGGCCATGTAGCCAATCGGGGCGTCCAGCCAGACATAGAAGAACTTGTTTTGCGTATCCGGGATTTCAAAACCGAAATAAGGCGCGTCGCGCGAAA
>JASFOS010000082.1:0-10186 GCA_050116415.1 Thioalkalispiraceae bacterium | reverse complement strand
GCCGGCATCGACCGCCAGGCCGTCGATCTCAAAACGCTGGATAGCCACTTGTTTGGCGAACAGCGGTTTCCAGTTGATTTCGATCAACAACTTTTGCAGGGAAAATCCCTGACCGGCACCATTCTGGCCCCGGGCATTTTCAACCAGCAGCGTACCGGTGACAGGATTAAAGCCAACGTACTCGATGTGGGCATCAAGCCCCTGCTGCCTTAACCAGAATTGCGCACTGTACTGGATCGCCAGTGGCAGCAGGATAATCATGGCGAATACCAGGCACAGGAATAGCGCCAGGCTGATAAATAATTTATGTCGCAGAGCTTTGTTGAATGCCATCGTTTCCAGCCAGTTAAAAACACTACCTACTATTTCGAAAGTATATAACAGTCTTTAGCAAAATAATGCTGCACGCTTCAGGTACAGATCAATAATCGGTTTACCCGCCCTTTTATTTCAACTTGGATCCCTTTATAGTAAACATAGAGTATAAAAAACACTTATATTTTTACTGTAATTTTAATAATACAGTCATTCATGCTTCAGGCTTTCCCGACAGGGCAGACCTGTACCTCAAGGGTGCTCATGCACTTCAAAAAAATCTGTTAGCTAGATAGCACACACTGCCTGGCTAATAAACATTTAAACATTGCATTGGTTCCGGCCTCGGTTTGAGGTCTAAAAAATTCACCATCAACAACAAGAAGGGACACCATGAAAACCAATCAAAATTTCCTGTTACTGTTTTCCTCTACGTTAATATATTTTTGCTCTTCGCTGGCCATCGCATCACCTTCCATCAGTGGCGGGGTATGGTTTAACTATCGCAACACTACAGATTCGGATTTTTCATCCGCGCCCTTTAGCGACGAGCTGGACAGTGAAACCAGTGGGGATATTGCTGATGAAGCGTTTATTCTCTACGTGGATGATAAGCAGGAAGATCGACCCTGGAGCCTGTCTGCCGAAGTACGCTTTGGCCCAGGCAGTTTCACCGATCCCGCCAATAATTCCACCGGTGATAGTTATACCGTTCACAAAGCCTGGGTAGGTTATCAACTCAATGAACACAGCCAGTTACAAATCGGTAAGAGCCAGGTCCCGTTTGGCTGGAAGACCGTTAATTTCTGGCCGGGTGATATTTTACTGGGCGGCTACGGTGACCAGATGGATGTCGGTATCAAGTACAGCCGTAACAGTGACGACCTTGATTACCAGCTAGCGTATTATCATGCCGATGACTGGGGAGAAACCAGCACGGACTCCACTGATGATAACGGTCACTGGGGTAGCTCGGACACCTATCGTAAGGTGCAAACCGTGGTTGCCAACCTGGATTACACCCTGACGGATCAACATACTATCGGTCTTTCACTGCAATCCGGACGCCTGCAGGATTTATCAAGCTATAGCACCACGCCGGAAGATGCCGATATCGACGGTTCACACAGCGCTATCAACCTTCATTATCATGGCACGTTTAAACAACTTTACACCAAGGCACAATTCATTAGCGTTACACGGGAACTGCCCAACAGTAGCAACGATATAGAAAACCGGCGTATCGCACTTGAAGTCGGCTACAGCATAAATAAATGGTTCTACTACCTGGACAGTTCGCTTGCCGATACCCGTACCACCGGTAACGATGCGGACCGGGTTGCCGCCCATGCAATCGGTGCCAGCTATAACTACGGGCCCGGCTGGATGTACCTCGAATACCTGACCCAGAACGGTGATATCGGTCGTGACGGTGATATCTACGAGGCCGATTTTTCCGCTGTCTATGCCACGATCGACTACTACTTCTAGACTCAATGCTGAACATTCAAGTATGCCCTGGCCAACGGCACTCAACTGAATAATAAAAACCCATCCCGGAGGATTTATCTCATGGCTGAACTTAGCAAAGACGATTTTGAGACCGATTATGAGGTCGGACAGGACAACGTCCAGGTCCTTGGCATGGATATGCATAACCCCGTATTTTTTATCAGTGCCATCCTGATACTTGTATTCGTGATTGGCACCATGATGTTTCCCACCACCGCCAACGAAGCACTGGGCGGCGCCAAGAGCTGGTCAATTAATCACTTCGACTGGCTCTTCATGCTGGGCGGTAACGTGTTCGTGTTGTTCTGTATCGCGATTATTTTTTTACCCGTAGGGCAAGTGCGTCTTGGCGGGCATGACGCGAGCCCGGATTTTTCCCGGATCTCCTGGTTCGCCATGCTGTTTGCCGCGGGCATGGGGATTGGCCTGATGTTCTGGAGCGTCGCGGAACCAGTCGCTTACTACACCGACTGGTATGGCACCCCGCTCAATGCCGAAGCCAGAACCGCAGAAGGTGCACACATGGCGATGGGCGCTACCATGTATCACTGGGGGCTGCACCCCTGGGCAATCTATGCCGTGGTCGGGCTGGCGCTGGCATTTTTCGCTTTTAACAAGGACATGCCCCTGACTATCCGTTCGACCTTTTACCCGTTGCTGGGTGAACGGATCTGGGGCAAAAGCGGCGATTTCATCGATATCCTGGCGGTGCTGGCCACCATTTTCGGGCTGGCGACCTCGCTGGGCCTCGGCGCCCAGCAAGCTGCCTCCGGGCTTAAATTCCTGTTCGGCATGGAAAGTGGACTCAATGTGCAGCTGGGAATTATCGTTGGCGTCACGGCCATCGCTATCCTGTCCGTGGTGCGCGGACTCGAGGGAGGGGTCAAGATACTGAGTAATATCAACATGCTGATCGCCGGCGTCCTGCTGCTGTTCGTGATCCTCGCCGGCTCGACGTTGAACATATTCGCCAACATAGGCGCCACCACGGGAAGTTACCTGGCAAACATTATCCCGCTGAGTAACTGGGTCGGACGCGAGGATGAAACCTGGTTCCATGGCTGGACCGTGTTTTACTGGGCATGGTGGATTTCCTGGTCACCGTTTGTCGGTATGTTCATCGCGCGCATTTCACGGGGTCGCACGGTGCGTGAATTTATCATCGCGGTATTACTGGTTCCCACCCTGATCACGATTATCTGGATGTCGGCCTTTGGTGGTTCAGCGCTCGGGCAGATCCGGAACAACGTCGGTCAACTCAGCAACGGGATCAGTGAAGTCTCACTGGCCATGTTCCAGATGCTTGAAAACCTGCCCATGACCACGATCACCTCGGTCATGGGTATCGTGCTGGTACTGGTGTTTTTTATCACCTCGTCGGACTCCGGCTCACTGGTGATCGACAGTATCACTTCCGGTGGCAAGATCGATGCCCCGGTGCCGCAGCGTATCTTCTGGGCAAGCATGGAAGGCCTGATCGCCGGTGTATTACTTTATGGTGGCGGAAGCGAGGCACTCAAGGCCTTGCAGGCCGGCGCCATTACAACCGGGTTACCCTTTACCCTGGTGCTACTGGCCATGTGTGTCAGTCTTTACAAGGGCCTGCAGCATGAACATATCCTGTTTCACAAACAGGCTTGAAAAATACAGGGCGGGAAAACCGCCCTGCTTCACTGTTGGCAAAACCTGCCACCCGGGCACGTGCCGTTATTTTTGATTTGCCGGCGGCTGCAGCATGTTTAACTGTTCGTCATGCAGGCTGGTCAACAACAATTCACCGCGCTCATCGACGCGGAACTTGCCATAGCGGGCACTGCTGTAGGTACTGGCCTGGCCTTCCTGGAAGAAAAACGCGTTGCTGGCAAACTTGAGCTGGCCATTGCGCACCCGGTATCGCATTAACACTTCGTTGTCCGCCAACGGCTGCCGGTTCTCCAGGCGCTTGAAGTGCCCCACGGCATGGTCATCCAGTTCAACCACCACGCGGCCATCGGCCGCATCCAGCTCATGTCGCCAGCGCTGCGGATGTGACTTCTTGGGTAACTGCCGACGTATCTCATCCGCCAGCTTGAAACGCAGACGCATGTAATCACCCTGCATCAGGGAGCGCGGGTCCACCGGTGCCAGCTCCAGGTACACCACCCGGCCTTCGGCAAGATGTTGTTCCTTGCCCAGGATCGACCAGTTGACCAGCACCAGGATCAACACACCGGCCAGCAGCACGATCTTGCTACGCATGCTCGGACCTCGTGCCGGAGAACAGGCCACGCTGCACGATCCAGTAAGCGGCCAGCAACACCAGGCCCGTCAGCAGCAGGATGCGTGACTTGTCCAGCAAGGTGTTATCCAGCAGGTAATAATAGCTCGACAGGTAAAACAGTAATGACACCAGCCCGATACTGGTCAGCAGGCGGTTACCGTTGGCAAAGCCGAGTAAAATGATGACCAGGCCGAGGCCAAGCCCGGTCATTTCCAGCGAGGCCATCACCAGTAACAGGGTTGCGGCCAACGTGGTGTTGGCGACGCGTCCCGGGAACGCAACCCGGTGTCGTACCAGCAGTTGCCAGACCACCACCAGCAGGGTCATACCGATCAGCACTTCCCCCATCCACGGCTTGAGCCACAGCTCGTCCAGTCGGAGTGGTCGCGAGGCCATGTGCCACATGAAGTTGAAAAACAGGCCTTTGCTTTCCTGGTAGAGCAGCGCCACGGTCAGGCCATAACCGATGGGTTTGATCACAGGCAGACGGCTGCTCCAGTTCAACTCGTTGAGCCAGATCCAGGCCACGGCCGCGCCCAGCAGCGGCGCCTGGATAAAGTAGATTTGCTGGTGGGTCAGCGCGATGCTCAATGCCATCGCCGCGGCAAACGCCGACCACACGCGATGCAGGCTATTGGGCATATACCAGGCCAGTGCCGCCTGCAACAGGCCAACGATAAACCAGCTGAAACTGGAACCGATGCTAAATAAACGGATATCAAAAACCCCGAAGGCAAACAGGGCCTGGCCGGCCAGGCTGCAGACCAGCGCCATCACCGCGACAAAATCGTTACCCGGTTTGCCTTTAAAGACCTTGTAGGCCAGCGCCATCATCGCCAGTCCCAGCACCATGGCCACGTACCGGTTCTCGAACACCAGCACGAACAACGAGCCGATAAAGCCCAGCAGGAACGAGGACGCAATCAGCCCGGCAATACCGATCATCAGCCGTACGTACCACGGCGACTCCAGTTGTTCCTGCGCCGGGCACTCACCCTGCACCAGCTCATGCTGTTTCAATGCCTGCCACAAGGCAGCGCGATCCACGCTCATGCCTGTTGCTCCTGGTAGACCTGCCGTAACCACACCGCGGCGCCCGCGGTCATCCCCATCACCAGCAGGGTCAGGATAAAGAACGTGCCGGCATCATCATCAAACGACAGCATGCGCGCGGCGGCACTGGTCACCACGATAATGCCCGACAGGCAAAACCCCGCCAGCATGAACAGGTCCTTGATGCGCGCCTTGTAGACATAAAGAATACTGCCCATCCACAGCAGGTAGACCGGGATGGAAACATACAGGGTAGAACTTTTATCAAAGATGGCAAACACGTTGAGCCAGGTAATGGCACTGCCGCTGGCCAGCGCCAGTAACCGCAGCGCCCAACGCTCGGCCAGCCATTGAATATGTAATGCGGCTTTTTCCCATACCAGCCATGCCAGGCTATTGAGAACAAAGGCGGCCCATAACAGGTTCTCGGTGGAGGCAAACAGGATCCAGAACAGTCCGCCCATGGCCTGGAAATACAACACCATCGACAGGTTGAGCAAGCTCAGCCACAACACCCACAAGGCGGCAAAGCGGGCCACGACCACCCAGGGCAGGATCAACAACGACCAGTTAAAAAACAATTGCCAGGGATCGGCGCCGGTCTGGTAAGTCTGGCCATAAAAGGCCAGCAGCACACCGACCAGCAGCGAGCACACCACCAGGATCACTTTTGCGGCCAGCAGCTCACCGCCCAGTTTCCAGTAACCGGCCAGGCCAGCCACGATAGCCACTTCGATCAGGGCAAACTTGGCATAGCGGCCCATGGCATCCCAGTTATAGGCGATGAAAAACATCAGCGAGAAGGCCAGAGCCAGGGCACCCAGCCAGAGTAACAGGCGTTCCAGGAAGTGCTGCCAGCGCTGGGCATCGGGTAACACCCCGGCCACTGACAGGGCCTGCTCGGCGTTATCCTGTGCGATAAGCCCCTGCTCAAGCCAGCGCATGATGGTGGAGCGTTTCGACTCCATGCTACGTCCTTATAGTATTATTATGGAAACGTTATATCAGTTTTTCATAGGGCAGGTAAACCAGGTTCACCAGCGACAGGCCAATCATCACGGCATAGGTGAACAGCATGCCACGCACCCGCCACTGGAAGCGTCGCACCACGCCGTAGGCATGAAGCAGGCGCCCTACCACGAACACGATGCCAAACAGGTGAACCAGTAACAGCGGTGCGCCGTTGAATTCCAGCGCCATGAGTAACAGCAGAGTAACAGGAATGTACTCGGTGGCATTCTCCTGCGCCGCGATGGCTCGTTGTAATAGCCGGTTACCGCCATCGCCGAGACTCACCTGGTGGCTGCGGCGTAACCGGACGACGTTCCATGACAACCTGACAATCAACAGCGCGCAGGCTGCCACATACATAACGGAAACCATAAGATAGTCCCTTACCTTTCAATGAATGGATTTTTATTTTACCGGCAAGCTTTGCAGGTACGCCAGCAAATCCAGCTGCTGCTCAAAACTGATCCGGGTATTCATGTGTGGCATCGGGTCACCCATGACAAACGCGCCGGGCTGGCCATTGCGCAACTTGTGCATCGCTTCCCAGGGATTTTTTACCGCCACGGTGCCGACATACTCCGGCTTGTCATCATCACCAAAGTTGCGCTCACGACCGTCACGACCATGGCACTCTTTGCAGCTCTGGTTATAGATCTGCTGGCCACGGCGCAGGTTGCCAGCCACCTTGTTGGTGTTTTCATCCACGTAGCGGCTGATATCCACCTGGCCACGGGACACGAACAGCGCCACGCGCAGCAGGCCATAATCGAGCATCACCTCGTCGAAGCGATGCAGCGGGTTTTTCAGGACAGCCATGATCAGCTCCGGCTTGCGCCCGGCGTAAGCGCTGATGCCGCGGATGCCGGTATAATGGCTGCCGCTGCCGTAGGCACCCTGGCGTCCCCGGTAATCCCAGCCATGGCATTCCTTGCAACGCCAGGTTGCCGCACCTGACTGCTGGCCGCGTGCCGGGTAGGAAGGGTGCGTCGTGGTGGGTTTCTCCAGGTCGTATTCCTCCCACCACTTGTCATACAGGCGTCCACCCTCGGCAACCATGTCACCCTGGTTATCCTCCTCAGCCATCACGGATAACGGTAACAGCAAAACCATCGATACTACCCATAGCTTCTTGATATCACGCATCCCAACTCCCTCTGTATGCTGTTTATCGTGTAAATCACGTTTGAGTATAGTTCAGTCTGCGCCCGCCTTTCGAATAACAGCGACACTTTCCTGATTGACATCCCTGCTTTCCCCGCCTAAAGTAAGTAAGCATACTTACTTTGTTTGGGGTTGATAATGCAACAACGCGCGATTGACAAATACTCCCGCCTGATTGCCGCCGGTACCAGGGTTATTCATGAACGTGGCTATCAAAAAACGATCCTCGCGGATGTTGCCAGGCAGGCAAAAGTCCCCCAGGGAAGTCTCTATTACTACTTCAAGACCAAGGACGATATCGCTAGCGCCATCATGGCTGAGCGGTTAAACCATTTAAACGAACTTATCACGAAGTGGAACAAGCTCGACACGCCACAGGAAAGACTGCATGCCCTGATTAATGTCTGGGTAGATGACAGGGACATCGACAGTCGTTATGGCTGCCCGATTGGCAGCCTCTGTTATGAACTTTCGAAAAAGCGGGATGCTCTTAGCGAGATGGCGGCCGAACCACTGAAGCTACTGGTCAAATGGAGCGAAAAACAATTTGGCCAGATGGGTAAAAGTCGACGCGAGGCACATGACCTGGGGCTCCACCTGGTCTCCGCGTTACAGGGGGTAAGCCTGCTTGCCAATGCATTTGGCAGCGCGCAAGTGATTCTGCGTGAAGCGAAACAACTTAAACAGTGGATTAATGAACTGTAAAAACGGCTAAAAACATGTGTCGCACCAATTTTTAGTCACACAAATAACATCACGTCACCACAACAATAATTTCACCCATCACAAGAGGAGTCTCACCATGAAAACAACACGCTGGCATCTCGCTGCTTATGGCTTGTTAATAGCCCTGCTGCCGTGCACCGTGCATGCCGAAGAACTGGCGCCTTACGGTACCGCAAAAGTTGATATGCACAAATATCCAACCATTAATGCGGTATTCGATGTTAATTATGACGACCCCAACAAATTGAACATCCTGAATGTTTTTGTGAATAAAACATCGGCTGCGTTAAAGGGCAAAATGGTCGTTGTAACCCATGGTCCGGAACTGCGCGTATTCGCCAAGGAGAATTATGAAAAATACCAGGGCATCGTCGATAAAATGGCCGCATTAGCAGAACAAGGCGTCAAGTTTCATATGTGCAACAATGCTATGCGCGCCGCGGGTTTCAAGCCAGAGGACATGCATGGTTTCATTACCGTTGTACCCGCCGGTTTCCCCGAGATCGCCTATTTACAATCCAAGGGTTACAAATACATTAACCCGTTACCTTTATCTGTCAAGGATGTACGCTACCTTGAACACCCGGAACTAAAAAAATAAACCCTAAAAGATTTTTTTAACAATGATTCCCCTGCTTCAGGGGAATTATGATTCACCCAGTTTTACCAGGCCATACCAATGAACCGCGTAAATTTCTTGATCATTACATTTATAATGCTAGGAAGTGTTGCCAACAGCATGGCAACTGAATCCATGCCCTGGGGGCATGCTACTGTTGAGCCGCAAACCTACCAGGGTCAAAAAGTCGTTTATGACCTGACTGCCGCTAACAAGGAAAAGATTAGCAACATACTTTCACGGGCAGGTTACTTGAGCAAGCTTAACGGGGATGATCCCTTTGAGAACAAAATCATCGTGATTATTCATGGTGATGCAATCCCTTTTTTCTCGATTGCCAATTTTGATAAATATCGTCAATTGATGGAACTGGCCCATAGCCAGACGCTGAACGGAACCATTACGTTTAAAATGTGCCGGGCATCTGCACGGTTACGTGGCTTGAGCGCGACTGACATCCACGGCTTTGTCAGCATGGTGCCAATGGCGGATACCGAGATAGTGCGTCTCCAGCAGGCCGGCTTTGCCTACATGCGCTGACACGCGCGCAATGATGCTATGTATCAGACGATTTCACGCAACTGCTCGAGCGCCTGCTCCATCACCTCGTTGTCAGATTCGCGCGCATACACCATGTAGGCCGGGTGAATAAACTCCGGCGAGCCCTGCACGCGGAACAGCGTACCGGCCTCGATAAAGGGCTGCGCCATCCGCGCCGGTAAAAAACAGCTGCCGCCATTTTCCAGGATCAGCTGCACCCCCAGCCAGCCGATGTTGACCACCTGCGCCGGGCGCTCCAGGTCCGGGTAACACCGGGCATGCTGGGCATAAAAGCCCGGTCCCCACTCCACGTAGATATAGTCCTCGCCCGGGCCGTCATCGTCTGCGCGGCTACTGACCAGCACCAGGGTTTCATTAAACAGGTGCTCCACCACCAGCTCCGGGTTATGGGTCGGGGTGTACATCAGGCCGATATCCAGCGTGCCTTCGACCAGGTGGCGCATCAGGTCTTCCTCGAAACCGATCTCACTGCGGATGGCAATGTCCGGCGCCACCTCGCGCATCTGCCCTACCCACTGCGGCAACAGGCCTTCCCACAACGCGATGCGCCCGCCGATACGGATGGTGGCCCGGTAACGGCTCGGCAGGCCGATGTCATGGCGGGCCTGCTCGGCGGTCAGCACCAGGCGCTTGGCGTGTTCCATGAAGCGCCGCCCGTCCTGGGTCAGGCTGGCCCCCGAGCGGTTACGCACGAACAGCCGTGCATCCAGTTCTTCCTCGAGGCGCTGGATGCGCGCGCTCACCGTCGACTGGGTGAGATGCAATTGCCGCGAGGCCTCCACGAAGCTGCCATGGGCGGCAATGGTCAGGAACGTCCTGGCCTGGTCGATGTCCACGCGGGCCTCCTTTAATATCGATATTGTCGATATTAGACCGCAAAAAATATCGTTTTACTAGTATTAATCAGGGTCGATATAGTAGTGAAAGCTTATATAAAGGAGGTTTTGCCATGCAGACCAGCACGCACT
>JASFOS010000081.1:0-10200 GCA_050116415.1 Thioalkalispiraceae bacterium | reverse complement strand
ACCGGTTAATTCGCAAGTCTTGCTAGAACGTATCCATAACGCCATCAATATACACCAGCACATCACCAAAACCTCCACGATCAAAAACCAGATTCTCGATTGCATGAAAACGCTTACCACCCGCGAACATGAAGTTATGAACCACGTGGTTGCCGGTTATCAAAACAAGGATATTGCTGACAAGCTGGGGATCAGTGTCAAAACAGTCGAGGTACACCGCTCCAATACCATGGAAAAAATGCAGGCCAACTCGGTCGTCGACCTGGTTCGCATGTACCTGATCGTAAATAATAATGATGAAACAAATTATAACTACCAGTAAACATGCCTGATTCTTATTCCCTCGACCAGGTATTACAAGAGGTTAAGGCGCATGCCAGGGAACTTGCTGAAAACCTCAACGTCATGCTGAATTTCCCCGAACTGCCCGTAGCGGATTTGAAAGGAACCGGCGATCAGCAAACCGCCATCAACTTTCTATGCAAATGCATGTCTTTTGCTATCCAGTGTGGCAATCATGATTCGATGATCAATGTTCACCTGTTTCATGACCACTCACGTCTCAGTATCGAAATTTCCTTTATTAGCACGCTCTGCAATGAAGCCACGTTCAAACCCATTATCGACAAACTTGAACAATTTTCACCTCCTGGCATCGAACTGCATTTCAAAAATGGTCTGGATTCGCCTACGTCGCTGTTAATTGACATCACCACGCCTTAAACCGGGGTTTGCTCGCTATGGCAACTCCGCGCAAACAGCGGGTTATGAGAGCCGGCCGTAAATAATCATGTGCCGGTCACTGACCACCTCAACATTTAATGTCGAAAGCGCCATTTCTTCAAGTTGTTGCTGTACTTCATCCGGGGTAAAGGCGGCGCACAATGAATGATAAAAATCATCCTGCAATACCCGTGGCTCGTCAGCGGCGTATTGTTGCGTGAGTTGTTTTGCTTCCTGCTTCGTTTCGGGGCGAACCAGGTCCATGATAAACACATGCGCGAAAGGCCTGGCGTGTTGCCGGATGGTGTCCCACAACACGTACGGATCATGCAAATGATGCAACAGGCTGTTACTGATAATCACGTGGTAGAACTTCTGTGGCAGTTCGATACCCGGCAAGCAGGCCTCGATCAATTGAATGCGATGACTCAAACCGGCTTGCTGGTTAAGCTCGTGGCCAAACTCCAGCATCGCCTGCGCACCATCCACCCCGTGTACATGGCAATGGGGGTAGGCCTGGACAAAACGCCGACTGATGTCAGCCGGTCCACAACCCAGGTCCAGCACCGCATCATTGATAATTTTCAGGCCCGGGAACTTCTGCTGGAACAAGCTAATAAACAGGTTGTGCGGGATCGCAAAGTCCGCATGTGCATAAGCCTGCGCCTGGGCAGGTTCGTTCATTAATTCCGGTTCGGGAATCCTGTCCATCAGGGTAGCGTGTGCTCTCCGGCAAACAGTTGGGCTACGGTTTCGCGTTCACGCACCACGTAGAGCTGGTCACCATCAACCATGATTTCCGCGGCACGGGGACGCGTGTTGTAATTGGAGCTCATGGAAAAACCATAGGCACCGGAAGAACGTACTGCAAGTAGGTCACCGGCTTCCAGCACCAGTTCACGATCCTTGCCGAGAAAATCACCGGTCTCGCAGACCGGGCCGACGATATCGTAGCTTTGGGTTGCACCCTGGCGTGCCTGTACCGGCACGATGGCCTGCCAGGCACTGTACAGGGACGGGCGCATCAGGTCGTTCATGGCCGCATCGACGATGGCAAAGTGCTTGCCGGCATTGTTTTTCAGGTACTCGACCCGCGTGACCAGGATACCGGCATTACCGGCGATGGCGCGGCCCGGCTCGATGAGGATTTCAAAATCACGTCCTGCCAGTTTTGTTGCCAGCGCACCGGCATATTCTGCCGGGGAAGGGGGTGTTTCATCATGATAGGGAATCCCCAGGCCACCGCCCAGATCCAGGTGTTGTATTTCGATACCCTGTTCAGCCAGTTTATCCACCAGTAACAGCACCCGCTCCAGTGCATCCAGAAACGGCGCGGTCTGGGTCAGCTGCGAACCGATATGACAATCAACACCGGTAATCTTGAGGTTGGCCAGCCCGGCGGCATGCGCATACACCGCCTGGGCGCGCTCGATATCAATCCCGAACTTGTTTTCTTTCAGCCCGGTCGAAATGTACGGATGGGTTTGCGCATCCACGTCCGGGTTGACCCGGATCGAAACCGGCGCGACCACCTTCATCTCACCGGCCACCTGGTTCAATAAATCCAGCTCGGCTTCCGATTCCACGTTGAAACATCGAATCCCCACCTCGAGGGCGCGGCGCATCTCATCAGGGCGCTTACCGACCCCGGAGAATACCACTTTGTTGGCCTCGCCACCGGCAGCCAGCACCCGCTCCAGCTCGCCTACGGATACGATGTCAAACCCCGATCCCAGCCGGGCGAACAGGTTCAGCACCGCCAGGTTGGAATTGGCCTTGACCGCGTAACACACCAGGTGCCTGAGGCCCGACAGGGCAGCATCAAAGGCATGCCAGTGTCGCTCGAGGGTGGCCCGGGAATAAATATAACAGGGGGTACCATGGCGGGCGGCAATATCAGCCACTGCCACGTCTTCAGCAAACAGCTGGCCTTGTCGATACTCGAAATAATCCATGAAGCGATCCTGATAGTGTTATATGGCATTAAACCAGGTTACTGCCTGGCCGAGGTTGCGCTCTTGGCAGGAGGTTGATCGGGCAGGTAAAGGGGGCCTTTTTTGCCACAGCCTGACAACAGGCTACTGAGTCCCAGTACGATAACCACGGCTAGCAATAACCATTGAGAGGCGCATAGTCGCATAATGTATCCTGTTGCCCGTTTCATTGTTTATCCGGACAACTATTATACTCAAGCACCGGGCCTCTAGACACCCCGGGCACCGGCTTTTCTCGTCAAGCGGTAGCCGGTTACGTTAAACTCGGTACTACTGACTAAATAAACGGGTATTGCAAAACACGTGCGTATTCGCTCGAGCATATTTTTCTGGGTCTTCTTTGCCACAATCGTACCCCTGACCGTGCTGGCACTGGCTGCCACCTATTACACTGAATTCAGCTATCAGCGTGATGTGACGCGCACGGTAACGACCAGCCTGGAAAGCCTTGCCGCTGAAATTCAGCGCCACCTGGAAAACAATGCCGACCTGGCGCTGGGAATGAGCCGCGCCCCCGCGGTCAATAATTTCCTGCCGGTGCTGGATGCCATTGCTGACAACGAAAGCCTGCCTGATATCAATATTCGCCGCGCCCGCATGAACCATTTTTTCGAGGGTTTCCAAACCATCATTCAAGGTGCGTTCTTCCTGCGCATACTTGATATTAACGGTAATACCCTGATCAAGGTCGGCCAGCAACAACGCAGCAAAGCGATTTACGAAAGCCTCACTGGCATCAGTTACGTGGAACAGGAGATCAATAACCCCGGGCTTGCAAAACAACTACACCAGTTACCACGCAATGAAACCAGTACCCTGCGTTTACCACACCACAAACAAGCGGCCAGCGATGGCCTGATTTTCAATTTCCCGTTACTGGATTACGTGGTACCGCTTTATTACCAGGACAGGCAAGTTGGTGCCCTGGCCATTACCCTGGTGGGTGAACAGATCGATCGTATCCTTGATCATGCCACCCGTTTCTACGATGGGAATATTTTTCTCACCGAAAATAATGCTGATGATCCAGAACACCATGGTCAGCTACTTTATGAGCGCGAACACAATTTACGCCTCGCGCAGATAAGACCGCAGCGAACATATGTACAGGATATCTACAGCCAGGATGTTATCGAAAACGCGATCAACCTCAGTGAGGGTTTTTACAAGACGGATAACAATCAATACACGCATTATTTTATCGAGATGTTCCCTTACCCCAACAAGCTGGTAAGCTGGATCATTACTTCGCGCATCGAGTCGGGGGTTATCTCTGCCCCGTTTAACCAGATCCGTGCCTGGATATGGGCCATTGCCGTTGCTGCGCTCATCATCAGCCTGTTGTTAACGGATATCGGTGCGCGCATGATTGCCCGGCCTATTTGTCGCCTGTCTGCTAACCTCAAGGCCTACGCCGATGGCGATCACAAGAACCGGGTAAAAACCAATGAAGCGATTGATGAAATTGCCTCGCTGGCGGAAGCCTTTAATTACATGGCTGATACCCTGGACCAGGCACAACAGGAACGTGACCGCGCCCAGCACATGGTGTTGCAAAGTAACAAGCTCGCCAGTATCGGCGAAATGGCTGCCGGTATCGGGCATGAAATCAATAACCCGCTGAACAATATCCTGTCCTATACCAAGCTGATCAGTCGCAGCATTGCCAAGAACAGTGCCGAACTGGAAACCAGGGAAGTCGGCCGCTTGCAGGCTGACCTTGATTCACTGCGTGATGAAGCATTACGTGCGTCTGATATTATCCGTGGCATTCTTAATTTTGCCCGCCAGGTACCGCCGGATTATTCTACCTTCGCGATACAACCCTGGCTTGAAGACACGCTCAACCTGGTACAGCAATTGGCCAATAGCCGCCAGGTTCAATTACTAATGGATTACCAGGGCAGCGAAGAGCTGCAGGGCGATCGTGGACAACTACAGCAGGCACTGATCAATTTGCTGATTAATGCCATCCAGTCATCGCCATCAGGCAGTTGTGTAACCCTCAGTGTTGCAATTGATGAGGATCGCCTGATTATAAAAATCATCGACCAGGGCAGCGGTATCCGCGAGCAAGACATGGATCGCATATTCGACCCGTTCTTTACCACCAAGCCGGAAGGCGAAGGCAGTGGTCTGGGCCTTTCCATCAGCCTCGGTATTATCGAACATCACCATGGTACACTTATGCTGACCAACAACCCGGAACAGGGAAGTACTGCCACCATTATTCTGCCGCTAACTCCCGGACTCTATGCCTGACAATGAATCACACAGCTGACATATTATTCGTAGATGATGATCCCAAGGCGGGTGAACTGATGATGCGTTTCAGTGAAGACGCGCCCTATAACTGTCATGTTTTCCAGGACCCCAACTGGGCACTCGAGCATTTCAAGTCGGAAGGTGCCGACTTGATTGTCAGCGATCTACGCATGCCGGGAATGAGCGGCACCGAACTGCTGCAGCAGGTTCGCGCCATCAATAAGGACGTGCCTTTTATTATCATTACCGGTTATGCCAACGTCGATAACGCCATCGATGCGATCCGGCTCGGTGCCAGTGACTTTATCAAGAAACCGTTTGATATGGACGAGTTGCAGGTGCTTATCGAAAAAACGCTTGGCCACCAGCAACTGCTGGAAGAAAACCGTCGCCTCAGGCAACAGCTCGAGGCCAGCGCCCCGGTTGGTATGCTCGGGCACGCCCCGGCCATCAAGGAAATCTACAATATCATTGCCAAGATCGCCGATATCCGCTGTAACGTGATCATCGAAGGTGAATCGGGTACCGGCAAGGAACTGGCCGCCCGCGCCATTCATGAGCAAAGCCAGTTCGCAGACCAGCCGTTCGTGGTCATCGACTGTGGCGCACTCACCGATACCCTGCTGGAAAGCGAATTATTCGGCCATGAAAAAGGCGCCTTTACCGGTGCCCACCAGGCCAAGCCGGGTTTGCTGGAAACGGCTTCCGGCGGCACCGTGTTTCTCGATGAAATAGGCAATATTTCCGACGCCATGCAAACCAAGCTGATGCGCGCCATCCAGGAAAAACAGATTACCCGTGTCGGCGGCGTGAAACCTATTGATATCGATGTACGTTTTATCGTTGCCACCAACCGTGACCTGGAACAAATGGTAATGAACAACCAGTTCCGTCACGATCTGTATCATCGCCTGAACGTGGTCAAGTTTCGTATGCCGCCATTACGGGAACGCCGTGATGATATCCCGTTGCTAGTGCATCATTTCATCAAGCACTTCAACGAAACCTACCATCGTGACATCCAGGGTTTTGACAATGAATCCATGCAAACCCTGGTTGATCATGACTGGCCAGGCAATATTCGTGAGCTACAGAACCTGGTTGAGAAGAGTATTGCCCTGGCGGATGGCCCGGTGATGCACCTCACCGAACTTTCCAGTTTACGCAGTAGTGAAACCATCGATAGTGATCTGCCTACCCTGGCGGAACTTGAAAAACGTTATATTCTCAAGACACTGGATCGTTTCAACCAGAGCCGTGAAAAAACTGCTGAAACACTGGGTATCAACAAATCCACCTTGTGGCGCAAGTTACAACAATACCGGGAAAAAAAATAACCGGTTATTTGTTGCTATGATTACTAGCTGATAACCATGCAACTGGTCAAATCAGCGAATGATGTCACAATTGTCAGCACCTCACATGGAAGAGATTGCAATCCCCGACAACGTACACTGCCTGGCTGTTGAGCAAGTACTCGAACAGCTGGAAACTGATCAACAGGGACTGCCTCTCGAGCAGGTTCAACAACGCCAGCAACAGTTTGGTGCAAACCGCTTACCGCCTCCTTCACCGGTCAGGCTAATCGTAATATTTCTTCGCCAGTTTCTTAGTCCGCTGATTTATATCCTGCTTGCTGCTGCCGTGGTTTCCATCGTTATCGGTGAATATTCCGATGCCGGCTTTATCAGCATCGTGCTGCTCTTCAATGCCATCATTGGCACTGCCCAGGAATATTCGGCCCAGCAGAGCGCCACGGCGCTGCAACAACTGGTAACCCATGTTGCTCACGTGATTCGTAACGGGGAAAATTTTGAAATCAACGCGGCGGAACTGGTGCCCGGTGACGTGGTTTACCTGGAATCCGGTGACAAGATCCCTGCCGATTTAAGGCTGGTAAAAACCCAGAACCTTGAGCTTGACGTCTCCCTGTTAACCGGTGAGTCACTACCGGTGGAGCATCATAGCGATCCCATCAACATCCCCGACGTGGCCATCGCGGATCGCAACAACATGGCGTATTCCGGCACACTGGTAACACGCGGCAGAGGTACCGGGGTGGTCGTTGCCACCGGCATTCACACCCAGCTGGGCAAAATTGCTGAAGACGTACTGGAAAGAAAACGGGTTAAACCGCCGCTGCTGTTACGCATGGAAAAATTCTCCATGCGCATCAGTATCCTGATGAGCGTGATGGTAATCATACTCGGTACGGTAGCCATGAGTCGCGGCATGCCCTTTACCGATATGCTGTTAATGGCCGCAGCACTTGCAGTGGCGGCGATCCCTGAAGGCTTACCGGTTGCCATGACGGTTGCCCTGTCGATATCCATGCGCCGCATGGCAAAACGAAACGTGATTGTGCGCAAACTGGTAACGGTGGAAGCGCTCGGCTCATGTACTTACATTGCCACCGACAAAACAGGCACCCTGACCATTAATGAAATTACCGCCAGCAAACTGGTTACACCTGACGGGCTGCAGTTTGATGTACTTCAGGCAAGCGAAGACAACCAGGGCTCGATCAGGCCGCATGACCAGGCCCTGACCAGCGCCCACCAGCACTGGCTGCAACGCATTGGCCAGGCCGCGGTGCTGGCTAACGAGGGCTACATCGGCAAGCGCAACGGTAACTGGTCGCAGCATGGTGATGCCGTCGATGTCGCGTTACTACTGATGGCTCATAAAATCGACATCACGCGCCCACGCCTGCTGGGCGAATACCCGGAAATTGCCTCGATTCCCTATGAGTCCGCCAACCAGTGTTCGGCCTCTCTTAACCATCACCAGCAACACTTCATAGCCCATGCCAAGGGCGCACTGGAAAAATTACTGCCCACGTGCAAATACATGGCCAGCATTGATGGCGACATGCCGCTCGATGCTTCACTGGTTGAGCATCATGCCATGCAACTGGCCAGCCAGGGTTATCGCGTGTTGGCGCTCGTCAGTGGTGAAATTGCCTATCGGAGCGACAAGACTTTTACCCTCGACGATCTGAACCAACTTACCCTGCTTGGTCTGGTCGGCATGAAAGATCCGCTACGCCGTGAAACAGCAAGGGCCATCGAAGCCTGTCGCCAGGCCGGTATCGAAGTAGGCATGGTCACCGGCGATCACCCGGTTACTGCGCGGGCCGTGGGCAATGAACTGGGGCTGGCTTCCGGTTCACAACAGGTCATTACCGGTCATCAAATCAGGCACGCCACCACGCAACAGGACATGGACCAGCTCACCCGGCAAGGGCGCATCTACGCGCGGGTCGAGCCACACCAGAAGCTGAGGATCGTCGAGTCCTTGCAACGCAACGGTCACTTCGTGGCTGTCACCGGTGACGGTGCCAACGATGCCCCGGCGTTACGCGCCGCACACGTCGGTGTTGCCATGGGCAAGGCCGGTACCGATATCGCGCGTGAAGCCTCGGACATGATCATCACCGATGACAATTTTTCCTCGATCGTGGCAGGTATCGAGGAAGGGCGCATTGCCTACGCCAATGTGCGCAAGGTGATCCTGTTACTGATCACCACCGGTGTGGGTGAACTGATATTGTTTACCCTGTCGTTACTGGCCGGGCTACCCTTGCCTTTAACCGCGGTACAGTTGCTATGGCTTAACCTGGTCACCAACGGTATCCAGGACGTGGCGCTGGCCTTTGAGCCGGGGGAAGGTGATGAATTACAACGACCACCACGCTCTCCGCGAGAACCGATTTTCAATCGCCTGATGGTGGAACGCGTGGCCACCGTCTCCGTGGTGATCGGGCTTGTCGCATTCCTGGCTTTCGACTGGTTATTGCAGCAGGGCTATAGCCTGGACGAGGCGCGAAACAGTGTACTGTTATTGATGGTGTTCTTTGAAAACGTGCATGTCTTTAACAGTCGTTCCGAAACCCGCTCCATATTTTCGCTCAACCCGTTGCGAAATATCTTCCTGTTACTGGGTACCATTGCCGCACAGCTTATCCATATCGGCGCCATGTATACACCAGGCCTCAGCGAAGTGCTCGCGATTCAACCCATTTCGCTGGCTAACTGGCTTCACCTGTTACAACTGGCACTGATTGCGATCCTGGCGTCTGAGCTGCACAAGTTTATCTGGTACCAGCGTACCCACCGGACCACTGCGCACTAGGCGGGCTTGTCCAGCCCCAGCACGAAACGCTGCCCGCCAGGGCGGGCCATGGGCTTTGACCATTAGCACGCGACCATCAGTGGCTGTTTGCCTGGTACCCGAGTAAACCACTTTTTCTTTTTGCACTATTGCAATGCCTATCGTGCATTTTGCACGACAGCAAGGGTGCTGTGACTACGAAAAAATTCTTATCTTATTGATAATTCTCCCTTTTCCCAGCTGGCACGGGTTTTGTAATAGCTAAAGCAAACCCCTGTATCTTTGGAGGAAAAACAATGCAACGTAGAACATTTTTAAAGGGTTCTCTGGCAGGTTCAGCGGTCGCGGTTGCGGTCGGTGCCGGTCTGTTAAGCCCACGTGCCGTGCTGGCGGCATGGCCTAAATCGGCTTTCGAAGCCAAGAACGTCCAGGACGCCATGAATGGCCTGTTCGGCTCTGCCCAGTCAGCGCCCAGCAGCGACATCAATATCAAGGCCCCGGATATCGCTGAAAACGGTGCCGTGGTTCCGGTTTCTGTGAAAACTGGCATGGCCGATGTCTCTGACATCAGCATCATCGTTGAGAAAAACGGTACCCCGATGGCGGCCAACTTCGTGCTGGGATCTACCGCTAAAGGCAACGTCTCAACCCGTATCAAGATGGGTAAAACTTCCAACGTGATTGCCGTGGTCAAGGCCGGCGGTAAGCTGTACAGCGCACGTAAAGAAGTGAAAGTCACCATCGGTGGCTGTGGCGGTTAATCCCCCACTGGTGTTTAACATTAACCAAATTAACGAGGTAACGAACAATGGCTAAATCAATTCGTGCTCGCGCCAGTGCTAAAGGTGATACCACTACGGTTAAAGCACTGATTACCCATCCTATGGAAACGGGTCTGCGCAAAGACAAGAAAACTGGCAAGAAAATCCCTGCCCACTTCATCCAGGAAGTGGTCGCGCAACATAACGGTAACACCGTGATGACCGCGCAGTGGAGTGGTGCTGTCTCCAAAAACCCTTACCTGTCATTCCAGTTCACGGGTGGCAAGGCGGGTGACAGCCTGACTCTGTCTTGGGTCGATAATAAAGGTGGTAAAGATTCTCTT